>JBGUGI010000128.1:0-20042 GCA_045111495.1 Bacilli bacterium
GACTTTGAAGAGGATGGTATTATCAATTGCGGATGATCTATATTTGAATTCGTTAAATAAAGCACTACCGCAGTTAAAGACGTTATCTTTGAAGACGATATTGCCATCGACATCGAATGTCATGGTTTCTGGAGCGATGTTAAGACCTAATAAGGAAGCAAATGTTTTACCTTCTGCAAGTTCAACATCACCTTCGAATTTGGCGTTTGCTTCACCATCGACGTTTGTTGCGGAGAATTTGATGATGCCGCCATCGCTTAACTTATGATAGCCAGTATATGTTGTGGCTGAGTTTTCATATTTTTGGACGAGGATGGTATCTTCAGTGACTTTAATTGTCTTGTAGTTGCTTGTGTTAGCGTAGTCGCCCATGAACATTGTGAAGTTAGCGTTTGCACCATTTAATTCGTCTAAATACGCTTTGACTCTTGTGGTGTCAGCGTCCGCTTCAAATGGTTTTGGATCTTCAATTGTTTCATATGGTAAGACTTCAACTTCCATGACGACTTTTTGTACAACAAATTCTGGGTTGTCATCGTCTGCAGAAACATTAATGAGAGCATTTGATGTTTCACAAGTGAAGGAAACGATTTTGCCGTTTTCTTCAGTCGCGGTAATGTAGGCAATATTATTATCACCAATACTCGCCCAAGCTAAATTGCAGGCAACGTCATGTGATTGAAAGCCTAAATAAGAATAGGTATGTTCACCTGTTTGTCTGAATTGTGTGGTGTTAAGACTTGCAAATGGGAAGGTGAATGAATCCCAATCACCATAGTAACTTGTTGAAATTTGGTTATCTGGACCAACACCAACGTATTTGGCGGTGCCATTATCGTTTGTGTATAAGTTATGGATGGTCTTGTTGGAATTGGCAATGAATTTATCTTCGACTAAGTATTTTTCATCGAAGTTATATTCACTGGTACCTAATAATTGTTCAGTTTCACCAGTGACAGTTTTAATTGTGGTCTTGATATGAGCTTGTTTAAGCATGAAGGAGGAAGCAACTTCTTCACTCATGCCTTCGTTAGCAACGGTGACAGCCTTATATTGTTCATCTAAGACTGGAGCTACTGTTTGACCAACATTTGTGTATGTTAAGTCACCAAAGTATGAAGTGTCATCGTAGTTGATGGAATTGTCGTCTTTAGCGAATAAGATATTAGCCACTAATTCATATTTATCATTGAATGAGTATTGAACAGCGGAAGCGAAAGCCACTGCTTGTGTGCCTAAAACATTACCGAAGTAACCGAGTAAGTTTTCATCAGTGGTCACGAATTTGCCATTATGTTCTTCGAATTTCACTTTATCGAGATCAACAAAATGGAAGCCATCGACATCATAGAGGTCGGTAGCGATTGTACCACCATTGATGTTATAAACGACATCGTTACCAATGACTAATTTGTTGTCGACCATTTTGATATAGTGAGCGACTTTTTCAAATTGTGTGTCTGGAATAATGTTGGTGAATAAGGCCATACCTTCTTGGCGTTCTGTATCAAAGAAGTAATCTGGTGTTCTATACATTGCGTAATCACCGATTAAGTAATGTCCTTTTAAGGTATAATTTTCGGTTTCTTTTAAGGCTTGAATAGCGGCTTTGACTTTAGCTTCTGTTTGAGCAAAAGCCACACTGATGGTTAATGTGCCATCGTTATAACGGCCTTCTTTTGTACCAGTAACAACATATGTACCTTCTTTACTAGCGGTGAACACACCGTTTTCAATTGTGGCGCCTTCGGTTGTGGTTAATGTGACACCTTCAACGTTAGAGGTGATTGTGACTGATTCATTTAAATCAAGATTTGTTTTTTCTGCTGCTAAGACGATGTCTTGTTTAGCTTCTAAAACAGTAATTTCTAATGTACCATCAATGAAATCGCCGTCTTTATGAGCGGTGATAACGTATGTACCATCTTTAGTGGCTTTGAAAACATTGTTTGTGATTGTAGCGCCTTCTGTAGTGGTTAATGTCACACCTTCAACGTTAGAACTGATTAAAACTTCTTCGTTAATTTCTAAAGTTGTTTTTGGAGCAGTTAAAGTGATTTGTGTTAAAACCACGATACTTGAAGTACTGCTACTACTGGAAGATGGGCTAGATGAGATACTACTAGTGGAACTAGATGAGATACTACTTGTTAAGCTAGATGTAGTACTGGATGATGTTGATGATGAGTCTGAAGTAATATTGCTAGTTGAATTACTACTGGAGACTTGGCTATCGCTACTGGATGTGGTTCCTTCACCGAAGCAGCCGGTTAATAAACCCACTGTAACCAATCCGAGGACGATAGATTTGATGCTTTTTTTCATAAGGTTTCTCCTTTCCTCAGCAATATCAAAACTATTCTTTTATACGAAGGAAAGCAAGCAATATTTATAAAATTTTTATATTTTATAAGAAAAAGTGACAAATAAAGCGTTTTAGTTCTACTAAAATAAAAAGCGTGCTATTTTATTAGGTCCTAACAAAAAACAACCTTTGCGGGTTGCTTTTTTTAGTTACCACATTCAATGGATATTTCATTAAATGTTTTAAGTAAGTCTTCGATTTTGGTGTTCTCTTTTTCTTTGCCACTTTTATCGATGACAATCTTTCCTTGATTGAACATTAATAGACGGTCACCATATTCCACAGCGTATCTTAAGTTATGTGTCACCATTAGGGTAGTGATTTTCTTTTCTTTCACGATACGATTAGTGAGTGTCATAATCATTTCGCTAGTCTTAGGATCTAAAGCGGCGGTATGTTCATCTAATAATAAAAGATCGATTGGTTGAAGCGTCGCCATTAAGAGGGCTAAAGCTTGTCTTTGACCACCAGAAAGTTTTTTAACTTTAGTGTATAGTTTGTCCTCTAAACCTAAGTTAAGAGACTTAAGCATTTCACGATATCTTTCAATCTTTTTCTTATCAAGAGCGAAGGATAATCCATACACGTGTCCCTTATTTTCCGCTAAAGAAAGATTTTCTACGATTGTTAAATTAGGGGATGTACCCATTGATGGATCTTGATAGACGCGACCAATTTTTCTCGCTCTAATATGCTCTTTAACCTTAGTGATGTTTTCTTCTTTTAAATAGATTTCACCACTATCTAAAGGGGCAGAACCACTAACGAGATTGAGTAATGTTGTTTTACCTGAACCATTGCTACCCACAATGGAAACAAACTCGCCTTCATTGATTTCTAGATTAAAATCATTGAATAATGGCATCTCATCAATTGTGCCGGTATTAAATGTTTTATAAATATTTTTAAAGGATAGCAAATTAGGCATGATTCACTCCTCCTTTTTTATGTCTTTTCTCCTTAGAGAAAATATAGGTATTTAAGATGAGAATAACTAGGAAGGCTACCGCCATCACGAGTTTTAAATAGAAGGTTGGGACGCCTAAAGCGATAATAAGGTTTAAAACTGCCGTATAGATGAGTGCTCCAATAATAGCCGCAGTTGTACCTTTAACGAATCGCACATTCTTAAATATCGCTGTACCAATAATGACACTGGCTAGAGCGATAACCACCATGCCTGTACCCGAAGTATTGTCATAGTAGTTCATATATTGACTGTAAATAGCGCCTGCTAGAGCCACAAATCCATTGGCGAGGCATAAGCCAAATATTTTATAAAATCCACTATTACAGCCTAAGGCAATGCACATCTGTTCATTGTCACCAACGGATCTAAGCATAAAGCCTCTTTTGGTCTTAAAGAATAAATCCATCATGACTTTAATTAAAATAACAATAACTAATAAGATAATGATATTAGCTAGTGCCATCATAGAGATGTCATTACCAAATAGTTTGGTAAATCCATTATTAAATAATGTGACATTATCGCCATATGGGATTAAGACTTTGCCATTAGAAACCGCTAGGTTAATCGATAATAAAGCGGTCATGGTAATGATGCCAGATAATAAAGGCGTAATCTTAAACTTCACGTGTAAGAAGCCAGTAATAAAGCCAGCAGCAGCCCCGGCAATAAAGGCCACAATAATGGCAATAATAAATGGGCAACCAACTTGTATTAAGCCAATGCAAACAACACCGCCTAAAGGAAAGGAACTATCCACTGTTAAATCAGGAAAGTTCAATATCTTATAAGAGATATAAACCCCTAAGGCCACTATGGCGTAGCATAAGCCTTGTTGAAAGATGTTAAATAAGACATCTGGAAACATAGTTTATTTATCCACGTTTTGCATATCAGTGACATCTGGTAAGTTGATGCCTAAATCAGTAGCGACTTTCAAAGAATAGCAGTTAAAGCTATCTTCAATTTTAATAGCGATATCATTGCTAGCCTTAGCTTCACCTTTTAAGATTTTACCCATGATCTCACCAGTTTTTTGACCTAAAGCCACATAGTCTAAAGAGGCACTAGCTAAACAACCGGCTTTGACTTGATCAATTTCACTGCCAAATACAGGAATCTTTTTAGCGTTTGTTTTGGCTAAGATGATGTCTAAAGCACCCACCACTGTGTTATCGGTTAGGTTTGTTAAGCAATCAACGTTCTTAGTAAGAAGTGTGTCTGTGGCTGTAGGAATCTCACTAGCGTTAGTAATAGCTTGAGTGACAATTTCGATATTTAAAGCTTGAGCTTTGGTTTTTAATGTTTCGATTTGGCTAATAGAATTAGCTTCGCTAAGAGTGTAAAGAACACCAATTTTGCTGACATCTGGCACAAATGTTTTGATTAAGTTTAATTGCCCGTCAAAATCCAATAAGTCACTAGAACCTGTGACGTTTTCCATCGTTGTTAAACCCGCAGAAGCTGGATCGCTAACAGCGCAGTAGACGACTGGAATTGTGCCTTTAGCCGCGCTGGCAGCCGCCATCGCGCTTGGTGTTGCAATAGCACCGATGATACTAGCGTGTTTACTAACAAATGTGTTGGCTTGTGCCGCACTACTAGCGGCATCGAAATTACTGTTTTGATGGTCGATGGTATAGTTATTGAATTCTTCACCAAGGATATTTGATAAACCGACAACCATACCTTTATAGCAATCATTTAATGATTCATGTGTGCCAAATTGAATGATACCAATAGTTTTCTTATTTGAGTGACATCCTGTAAATGAGAGTGAGCCCGCTAATAAGGCAGCGGACATAAATAGTGTTTTAAATAATTTTTTCATTTTATAAATCCTTCTTTCTTAAAAATTGTTCACGAGTAAATAGACATATGTCCCTATGTCTTCACCATCGTAATGTCATCTTTAAGAAATTAGTCATTTAAGTCTCCTATTAAACAAAAAAGCTTTTTCCCAAAAGGATAAAAGCTTAAAAATCTTTTACTATGCCACCTTAATGGGTTTCGTGTACTAACATACACTATCACATGGTTACGGAGTGATGCCGTCGAGTATTAGTCGCCCTCATTGGTCCATTCGCTTTCAAGCAATTATTCTGTTACACCAACCCAGAACTCTCTATAAATTACTTTTGAAAGGTACTATTCCACTTCATCGGTTTGATATGTATAACTGATTATCTCTACTTTTTATTGGATTTGTCAATATTTTAATATCTCATTTTTTGTAGTAAAGAGCGTTATCCACTCTCACTTTAAGAACATCTTCGATGCCACTGACGCTGACTTTGATATCATAATCACCTTCTTTTTTGAAAGTGACTTTATACCATATCACGCATCTTCCAGCGCTTAAATCAGTATCGCTGTTTTCGGTTTTTTCTTTATCAAAGACGATTTCATAAGCATCGTTTTTATCGTAGATAAGGCAATCATTAGCGTAGTATGAATCTTGAGTTAATGCCCCATCAAAATCATAAATAAAGAACAATTCATCAGTTCTTTCTGTAGCGCATAGATAGCGTTCTTCTTTTGTTTCTTTATCTTCAATAATCCACCAGCCATTATCAAGGTTATGGAAGCTAAGATAGTAAGAACGAAGATTAAAATCATCATCTTTCCAGACTAGTTCTGGTTTGTCTTTAGAAGTTAACAACGTAGCGGTTCTTCTATGACCTTTATTTTCTTTATAGGTAGTTGGATTGTGCTCACCGGAAAACTCTTTAATGACTAAATAGCCATCCTTTTCCCCTAAATAATAGGACATGCCATCATTAGGAAGGAAATATTCGATATAAGACTTTTTCTTCATATCATAGAAAGCATAGCCATGATAATAATGGTTTCTATCGTAATATAGAAAATCAGTGCAGAAATCACGGTGTCCGTCACCATTAATATCAGCGAGATAGAGTGAATCATAGATTTTAAAAGAATCAATAGAAAAACAGTCACCATTACCATTGGCCACTAAACCTTCATAATCTTTGGTATTAATAGTTAAAGATTTATTAAAGTCAGGGGCTTCTTCATAGCCATTATAAATACACTCGGCTTCAACTTTTTTGCCTTCTTGATATGTATCGCAAGCAGATAAACAAGGAATAACAGCGGTAAGAGCAACAATTATTTTTAAATAATTCTTTTTCATAATTTCATCACTGAATAAAGGTAACAAAAATACGTATTTTTTTCAATAATAATCGAAAAAAATTAAAAGAGAATGTTGCTTATAAATATTGCGATTAAATTCTTTCAATCACTACTTTTTCTTGGGTAATTGTGTGATGGGTTACTCCATTTACCGCTCTTCGACAATATTCAAGAGTTTGTTGCATCTTAGAAGCCACTATTTTGATTTTTTCAAAGAGTTTGTCATCATCAGTGTGGACCTTTAAAATAAACTCCTTTTCTTTAACTTCTAAATCTCTAATTGCCTCATGTTTTAAAAATTCTATTAAATCGACTTCTTTAGTGATTTTGTTAATATCGTAAGTCGATGGTAAGTTTCTTTGAGCGGTGACATCGATTTCATCAGCCAATCTCACTAAAGCGGATAAATATGGTAAGCAGATAGTGTTACCACTAGGTAACTTTAAAGCTTTTGGATATTCATTTTCATCCTCTAAATCGGTCTTACGGTGACCTCTGGATATTTGAATGACTGCGAACATATGTTCTTTGGAAGGGAATTCAAAGAATTTAGCGTATTTTCTAATAAATAAGCCTGAATATTCATTATGGAAAGAACGGATGATTTCTGGACGGTTATTTTTATCGTGTGTTTCAAAATAATCTTTGAAATCGATTTGTTTAGTGAATTCATCATAGTCTTTTTCACTGATACCCATACCAGTATCATGAAAATAACAGCCCATTAGAATGGCGTATATTTCATCAGCGTTTAATTCTTTTATTTGTGGGCCGATTAATTTATTGCAAAATTCAATGACATTAAGGGAGTGGAGTTCACTATGGTCAGTAAAATCAGGGAAGATGAGTTTGTAATTAGAAAGAATCCTTTCCATAGCGAAAACTGTATCAGTAAACCTGGAATGGAGATCTTTATCTAATTCTCTTAATCTTCCTTCTAGAAGGAAATCATATTTTTCCATAATAATTCCTTATAGATATATTTTAACCACAAAAGAAAAACTATGTATTGTTTTTATAATTCATTTACTTAAGTAATAATAAAAAAGAATGAATCTCTAGAACAAATCTGAAAAATCTTTATCGCCAGTGATTGTGTATAAATGACCACTACTGCTAGTGACTTCGAAGAATATTTTAGAAGAGACAATATAGTATTTATAGTCACCAATCACAAAATAATACTTTGCTTTTGGTGTCAAATTCTTATCTAAAGATCCCTCAGTAAAGATTAAATCGCTGAGATAATTAATCGTCTTATCCGTTTGTGAATCATTAGAAGTATCATAAACAGCGGCATTCATAGTGTTTGATGGGAAAGCGTAATACTTTTCGTAATCTTCTGTATATTCAAAAATAAAACTAGACCTTAATCTATACCACTTATCATTTACTTGGACAAATTGGGAATTGATTTTATAAGAATATACTTGTTCGTCAGTGTAGAAATAATAATCTTCGCGAACTTGGATGCTTTTGGTTGAAAAACCAAAGTCTTCAGGCGATACTTCAAAGACCCATGTATTGAAATAATCTAACGCTTGAAATAATTCTTTTTGATTACGATACACATTAATGCTACGACCGTGAGAAGGCATTGCGTTTAAAGTTAGTTCAGTTTGAATCTTAAGCATGTTTAAGTTGCTTAAGTTCACATCTTTAGACCAAGGAACAATATCTCCTAAGTTAAGGTAGGAGGTTCTTTTTTCTTTATTAAAAATAAATGTTTTGGTGATATTTGAAATAGTGATATGTGTGATGTAATTGTTGTCTTGATTATCAGAAAAGGAAAAACTATATCTTTGTGTTTTATCTATTTTTGTCGCGGAATTAACAGAAAATCTATCCCCCGACATCGCAAAAGAAACTGGAATATTTTCATCACCATAGTCAACGTTAGAATGAATATCAATTTCAAACAAATACAATGAATAATCATCAACGTTAACGCGATATTCATCTTTTTGTTTTTTAATAGTTACTGGTGTATGTTCTGGATTAGCGAGAGTGATTTTTACATCAAAATCAGCAATGTCGTAGTTCTTATTCCAATCAATATAGACACCTTTATCTTCACTAAAGGATAGTTTTCCTTCATTAATTGTTTCATCATCAAAATAAGTTTTTACTTGTCTAACATATAAGTCGTTATCTTTAAGATTTAAAAAATATGAGAAGCGCAGTCTTTCCCAGTGTCTATATATTTCTTTATTATTGTGTAAATCATAAATAGAAACATACCAATAAATAACACCACTGCCATCACTTCTAACAGTACAAAAATCACGATATCCATCATTATTAGCGTCAAAAACATAGACGGCTGAACCGCCAATCACGACAGTACCATATGTATCATTAATAATGGCGCCCGATTTATTACTTACATAGAAAGATTGATCTTCAAATTCTTCAAGAATAAAAGTGTGTTCTTCAGGATATCCATCATCAAGATAAACATCATAGACTTTAAAAGAATCCGGCTTAATATAATTTGAACTTGCTGAAGTTTGACTATCAGATGGACCAATAGTGTTAGAACATCCACATAGAATAGTAAGAAGTAATGTATTAATTATTGATTTATGTTTCATATTTTTGATAACACAAATATTTTAAAACTAAAGCCAATAAAAAGGTAGATAATATCAACTTATTTACTAATCATTAGCCTCATTAAAGAAGACATAGTTATTCATATAAAATCTCAAAATCAGGCATCGCCTTCCATTCGTCTGAATTGATTAAGGTGTTTTTAATAGTGAAGATAAGGGTTAGATATTGTTTGCCTCTTTTGGTTACACCATCAGGTATTCCTTGCGCAATCGGGCAATCTTTTGAAGTGATAACTTTATCGTTAATTTCAAAGACATAATCAATTGATGGGTTTGAAGCTATATTGGAGCCTTCATATGGATAATAATCATCAGCGTAAGAATATACATTTATCGATTTTGCCATCGTATAGATTTCGCTGATATTAGGATATTGATAAGTGGTGATGTATTCTTCCGGTTGTCTTTCTCTGACATATTTCGTTTTTATTAGTGTTCCAGTTCTAGAATCATATGAAGAGTCTAATCGGACACCCCAGGTAAGCACAAAATAGAAATCTTCTTGTTTCACTGAAAAAGAAGGGGCATCACTAGTAGAACATGATGAAATCGCCATTAATATGGTGATAGGAATGAGCAAAAACTTTTTATTCATATTGAAGCCCTCCTACTAATAAGACGATAGTTTTTAATGATGTTGCTAAAACTATTTTAACAAAAAAACAGTGACTAATATCATCACTGTTATTTTCAAATGGCGGAGTAGGAGAGACTCGAACTCACGCACCAGTTACCCGATCTACTTCCTTAGCAGGGAAGCCCCTTCACCAACTTGGGTACTACTCCAGTGCGCCCCTTATCTTAACATAAAGGGCGATTAGAATTAAATAAGAAATTTAAGAAATTAATAGGCCTTTGCGAATAAAACAACTTTTTTAGCCTTTTTACCACACACTGGGCATGTATCTGCGAATGCGATTTGATTAAATGGCATGCAGCGTGCGGTCGCGGTTGTGAGTTCTTTAATCTTGTTTTCACAAGCTTCATCACCACACCACATCATCTTAGCGTAACCACCTTTATCTAAAGCGGCATCTAAGTCTTTAAGGTCAGTTACTTCAGTAACGTGTTCTAATAAGTATTGGCTGGCCTTTTCATACATTTCTTGATGGATTTGTTTGAATAATTGAATGACAGTGTCCACCATTTCTTCTTTCTTCACTGTAAGTTTACGACCATCGTGACGGACAGCAATTGTCACCACACCCGCTTCGATATCTCTTGGACCGATTTCAATACGAACTGGGACACCTTTCATTTCATATTCGGAATATTTCCAACCTGGTGTTTTATCAGATTCATCACATTTGACTCTGACACCAGCGTCTTTTAACATCTTTTCTAATTCTCTAGCGGCTGGGATAACACCTGGCTTTTGTTGCGCGACAGGAATCACCACGGCTTGGATTGGAGCGACATATGGTGGTAAGGATAAGCCATTATCATCACCATGTACCATAATAATCGCGCCTAATAAACGTGTAGAGACACCCCAGGATGTTTGGTGAGGATTGTATAATTTACCATCTCTACCTTGGAATTTGATACCAAACGCTTCTGCGAAACCAGTACCGAAGTAATGGGTTGTACCACTTTGTAAGGCTTTACCATCTGGCATTAAAGCTTCGATGGAATAGGTTTCTAAAGCACCAGCGAATTTTTCTTTATCAGTTTTTCTACCTTTGGTGAATGGGATTGCTAAGATATCACGACCTAAGTCATCGTAGATTTCAAGCATTTTTAATGCTTCTGTACGAGCTTCTTCTTCGGTTTCGTGCATAGTGTGACCTTCTTGCCATAAGAATTCCGCACCTCTTAAGAATGGACGTGTGGTCTTTTCCCATCTCACAACGGAGCACCATTGGTTATAAAGTTTTGGTAAATCACGATATGAAGAAATAATCTTTGCGTAGTGTTCACAGAACAATGTTTCACTAGTTGGTCTAATGATTAATGGGTCATCAATCTTTTGACCACCACCGATATCGGCGATTAAACATTCTGGGGCAAAGCCTTCAATGTGATCTTTTTCTTTTTGTAATAAAGATTCTGGAATAACAGTTGGCATATAGACGTTTTGATGTCCTGTTTCCTTAAATCTCTTATTTAAATAGTTTTGGATTTCTTCCCAAATAGCGTAGCCATAAGGACGATAAATGATAAATCCTTTAACGGAAGAATAATCCATTAATTCTGCCTTACGACAGACGTCAGTATACCACTGCGCGAAATCGTCTTCTTGACGGGTAATCGCGTCATTTTTTACTTGGTTATTTTGAGCCATAATTTTATCCTCTCTGATGATTTGAATCATCCATAGTTATAAGTTTTTCAATCTTCTTCTTTTCTAATGGTAAGAGCATATCGTTACTGGAAGAGATTGTTTCAGAAGAAACGATACTCACACCTGATTTAATAATCAGTTCTATTGATTGCCAACCTTCTAAATCGGTGGCGATAATAGGTCGATGGTACTTGAGTAATGATTCGATAAGAGAGTGAATGGATAATCGTACACGATTATTCTTCTTAATTTCACCAATCATCATCGAACCAGCGACGAAGTAGTCAAAGTTGTAATAAACACTTGGATCTAATAACAAGTTTTTATCCTTCATTAACATAGCGAGTTCAAAGTGTCCGCTTCTTAATTTTTTGAGGGAATCATTGAGCAACTCTAAGTTAGAAGCATTCTCGTTAATCTCTTGTTCGTTAAACACTAAGACTAAGTGAATTAATTTCGATTGTGGGATTTGCGATAAGATTTCGTACATGTGTTCGATATCTTGCAAAGACACAAGCATGAACAATCTTAAATCATCTGATTGTTTTTCGCTAGCGAACTTTGGAATAACATAGCGGGAAATCATCGCAAAGAACTGTTTGCTCATGTCCACTTTCGCAGCGTATTTGCTCATTTCTGCAAATGAGGCGAACGGGGAATCATAAGCTTTAATGTATTCGAAGTAACCAATTGTTTTGCGTTTAGAGACATCAAAGATAGGTCTGAATAAATAACGTAAGCTATTTGGTTTCATGAGGTTTTCAACTTCTTCACGATAGCGATCAAGTTCGATAAGTGGCGCTGCTTGCTTTTGATAAAGCAAGATTTCTTGGCCGTTATGTTGTGCGGACATACAAGCTTCTTGGGCTTTGACCACCATGGAATCAAAGTCTTGATAGTATTGGGCGTTTTCAACAACACCGATGGAGAAGTTAATAGAATCTGCGAAACCATTAACACCAATGCACTTTTTAATGTTATGTGCCATTGAGGTCGCTAAAACCATCGCTTCATCGCGAGAGGCAATTCTTAAATCGAATAAAAGTAATTCGTTTTCACCACCATCGATGATTTGACGAGACACTCTTGGATTAGAAGCATATGGATAAACGACATTCTTTAATGTCACAATCATGTAGCGTTCAATCTTATCATTAGATAAGAATTTTTGTCTAATGTAATAGAAACGAATAGCAAAAGTGAAGCCCTTTAAGCTCTTTTCTTTAAGAATAAGGGATTCCATTGTGCTTCTTTTAACCACACCAGTAAATGGAGATTTCTTTTTCTTCTTAGATGTGGAGTTATTTGGAGTGATGTATTTAAGAATAAAAGACTCTAAATGGATGATGCCTTCATTTGGATCATATTTTTGTAACTTTAATAAAGAAAAGTATGTACTACGACCATGGTTGATAACAACGTCTGCTTCTAAATAGTTATCAGCGTTTTTATAATCTGTACAAATGCTATAAACCCATGATTTGATTTTATCGACATCATTGATATGGAAATGGGAATAGAAAGTTGTCATATCAATCTCTCGTTTGCTCTTTAAGTCAGAACGATTAAAGTAGGTAACTTTGTTATTCTTTACATCAATGATGTAAATTCTTAATGTTGTGGACTCCGCTTTGATGCGTTTATCATATTTTTGGTCTCTTCTAGACGAAAAGATGTAGGTAAGAACCAAAAACACGATGAAAGAAAGGACGATCATCGTAGCGATGAATAGAGATCTGAACGGGACGTTACGAAAGTTAAACCATTCCATACCTGTCTATTATACTTTGTCCGCATGAATTTGACTAGATGTCCAAATTCAATTTAATAAAGTTCCAATTGGTCGAATAAATGCTATAATAACTTGCACGGAGGAATACCCAAGTGGTTGAAGGGGGCGGTTTCGAAAACCGTTAGAAGGTGCAAGCCTTGCCAGGGTTCGAATCCCTGTTCTTCCGCCAAAGCAAACAAAAAAGCCTAGCGATTTGTCTAGGCTTTTATCTTTATTTTGAGGTTAATTATTCAAGTGGTTTGATATAGAAGTTTCCGTATACTTGTTTTAATGATGTCACACCGATGAAGACGTGTTCATCAACCTTCTTAGCGACATTAACAACTTTACGCACTTCAGAAGAAGAAACCGCCATCCAAAGAATGATCTTGTCAGCGCCGGAATAAGCACCATGTCCATTAATTATTGTTGCAGAGTGTGGGAAGTTAGCAATAATGATTTCTGGCATGTGCACTTTGCTAGTAATAATTTGAACAAGCATTTTCTTATTTCTTAAGTTAATTGCGTCAATAATGAGACCGACTTCAAATAAATAAATAATAGAGAAGATAATAGAATATAAGGAATAAATAAAGTTGAAATTATTATCAATAGCTTTTAAGAAACCGTAGGTTATAACAATCACACCATTAATCATCACGCCATATCTACCGATTTGTGTGGATTTTCTCGCGCCGATATAGCAGGCAACGATATCAATACCACCACATGAAATACCGCCTAAGAACGCAAACGCACTAGCAAGACCTGTTGTAATACCTGCGAATACAACACGCACAATTACAGGTTCGAGTGGTTGAGCGCCATCTGGGAATGTAAATTGCGCCACTTGTTCGCCTACGTGTGCGGTAGAGAATAAAGAGATAAACACTGATGAAAGAACAACATTTACTAATGTGAAGATAGTAAAGCGTTTACCAAGCTTGAAAAAGCTGAATATTAATAATGGAACGTTTAACAATGTATAACCAATGGATTGAATTAAGTTATTGCCAACTGGCTCACCACGAATAGTTTCGACAATCCATGCGATGATTTGAGAAACACCAGATACACCACCAGTGGCTAAAATAAAGCCACCTTGTGTAGAAGGTGAAATAAAGCATGAAAAGCCAAAAGCGAACACTATCGCAGCTATAGCTGCAATAAAGAAACCACGTATGTATTCAAATACGGTTTTGATAATGTAATGATCGAACAAGAAGTTGTCGATTTGTTTTTTAAAACGAGTCCACTTAGATTTAATCACGGCATTATTGTATACCTTGTTTTGCAAAAAACAACAAAATATGATTGTTTAGAAGTTTTTTTCTAGTATAATGAGAAACGTTGCTCGTCTCGGATGGGCGTATGTAAGATACAATTGGTACAATTGTTATTGAATTTAAAATTTTCAAGTGGTAAGATTATCACGCTATATGTAAATATAGGAGGCTTAAAACATGGTAGTATTAAGAGCAATCGGTGGATTTTTCGCGAGAATCGGCCGTTGGATTAAAGAAACAGCATGGATTCAACCTTTGTTGATCGTCGGTGCTATCTTCGCAGTCATCTTCGCTATCCCACACATCATTGATGGTGTTAAGGGTTGGTTCAATTCAAGTGATGACGCAAATAAATATTTCGCTAAGAATCAATTAAGTTTAAAGAACGCTAATAAATTCGATTCCAACAATGCTGGTTCCGAAGTCGACAAGTTCCTCACATACATCGAAAACGGTGATGTTGATAAACTCAAAGCCGATAAGAGAGGCGAAAGATTCTTCGTCGCCTTCGTTAAAGACGATTCCGCTTGTGATGATTTATATGGCGGCTTAAAGACATTCCAAGAAAAATGGAAAAACAACGATAAAGAATTCGTTGGTGATAAAAAAGATGCCTTAGCAGGCGATTTCAAACTCTGGACCGTCTACACAGACACCACAGAAAAAATCGATAACGAAGACGTCAACTTATTCGATACAGTTTGGTTAAACCACTACTCCTTATTCGAAACATTAGTTGATGGTAATTATTTACCAAAGACCTACTACGCGCTTAACAAGAACTACAGCGTCAGTACATATGAAAGCAACTTCACATCTGATAGCCTATCTACTTGCCCAATCAACACACCATTATTAATGTACTTCGATTTCTCCGAAGATTGCGCTAAGAATGGTATCGCCCTTGAAAATCAAAAAGTCAAAGGCTTAAGTGATGTCATCTTCACTGTTGATGGTTCTTCCGATTTGGAAAGAGCTCGTACATTGAAGAAATGTTGGTCTCACACCGACTTATTCGGAAAGATTGTTAAGAACTAACCGCTGATGCGGTTTTTTCTTTTCTCTGATATATTTAGAGTATGTATATTAATTTCCCACTTAGTGAAAAATGTGTCAGCATCACCACAACTACTAAATTAGGTAACTTGGCTTATCAAGTTGATAATGGCGAAGGTGTTAAAGAAAGACGCGAACAATTAGCCGCTCTTCTTCATTTACCTATTGAACGTTTTACTTATGTCCATCAACATCATAGTGATAAAGTGATGTATGTTTCCTTAGAGGAAATGGGTAAGGGCAAAGATAGTTTTGAAGATGGTTTAGAATGTGATGCTTTGTACACATATGAAAAGAACGTTCCTTTATGCATTTTCCATGCTGATTGCGTTCCTATCTTCTTTATCAATGAAAGAGCCTCACTAGTGGGCATTATTCACGCTGGTTTTAAAGGCACAATGAAACATGTGGCTTATAAAGCAATTAACGAAATTATTAATAAAGAAAAATTAGATATTAAAGATTTTAATTTTTATATCGGCCCATTCCGTCAACCTCAGTCATTTAAGATTGATGAAGAAACTAGACAAGCCATTATTGAAGCGGGCTTTAGCGAAGCGATTAAAGATGATGAATTTGATAATGGTCTCGCTAATAGGATTGATTTATATTCTTTAGGCGCAGATGAATCACAAATTAATGATGATCACCTTGATACATTTACTGATGATAGATTGTATTCTGCCTATCAAAAAACACCAGTGGGAAGACTGGTGTCATTAATCTATTTAAAATAATTTATTTTAATCTTTTAATAACGGACGCTGGAACTAAACTAGAAACATCCACACCACTATGATGCAATTCCATAATCATCGAGGAATTGATGAAGGACTTTTCAGCTTTGCTCATTAAGAAGACTGTATCAATTGATGAATCGATAAAGTCATTAGCGGAGGCTAAAGAGAATTCATATTCAAAGTCAGTGACCGCTCTTAAACCACGGATTAAGTGTTGTGCGTCATGTTCTTTAGCGTATTCAACAGTTAAGCCATTAGAACTATCGACCACTACTCTTGGATCACCTTCGACGGCTTCTTTAATCATTGCCACTCTATCTTCGACAGAGAATCTAGATTTCTTTTGGTCATTGACCGCGACTAAAACAATCACTTTATCAAAGATATTAAGCGCTCTTTTTAAGATTTCTAAGTGACCGTTAGTAATTGGGTCGAAACTTCCAGGATAGATTGCAACTTTCATTTCTTACCTCCAATAGATGAAGACTTTGATTTCTCCATAATGGTAGTCTTTCTTCTTTTGATATTCAATATTTTCTAAGTTAACGTCTTTATTAGCTTCAATGACAATAATAGCGTGTTCATTTAATAGTTCTTTATTAATTAACATATCAACAATTTGCTGATATTGGCCTTGTTCATAAGGTGGATCAAGAAACACTAAATCAAACTTTTGATTAAGAGTTTTGAATCTTTCTAACGCGTTTATATCTTTTTCCTTAATTAATATATATTCTTCAGGCGTAATCTTAAGATTATCTAAATTACCTTTAATTGTTTTAATAGCAACGGGAGAGATATCCACGAATGCACATTTTGTGGAGCCTCTAGATAAGGCTTCTAAACCCATAGCACCACTTCCAGCATATAAATCTAATGCCTGAGTGTTACTAATATCGCCTAAAGCAGAAAAGATGGCTTCTCTGATTCGATCTTTTGTGGGTCTAGTATGTTCCATATCATCGGGATAAATAATTAAACGATGACGATATTTTCCTCCGACAATACGCATTATTTATGCCCCTTTTCTTTGAGATGTAAAGACAAGTCTTTAAATAGTATCTCATTTATTTGAAACATGAGGTCACGAACCTCACCATAAGCCTTAAGATATGATCTCACTAATGGGTGGTTATCAAGAGCCTCTTTTTTAAGAAACATTTCTCTTTGATATTTCTTCATTTCTTCACTATCTTTTGCGTAATGATTTAAAGCGTCACTATATGCGGAAACAGCGACATCTTTTTGATAAGAAAGGGCCATCACTTCTTCGTTATTGTTGAGTTCTTTTTCGAGCTTATTTAAAAGGATAATTCTTTCATCGTTATCCAACATTTCTTTTAATTCACTAGCGAGATTATAAATGTCATTTGCCATGCTTTGATTATACACAATTTTTCATTTGACATAAACTTTATTTATGTCGATAAATGTGATAGTATATGCTCATGAAGCTCAGAATTGTTAAAGACAGCAACCCAATTATGAAGAAAAAGTCTCTCCCAGTAGAGCTTCCATTAAGTAAGGAAGATAAAGAGACTTTAGATGCGATGCTTGAATACTTAAAGTTATCGCAAGACGAAGAATACGCAACTAAGCATAATATCAGGCCTGGTATTGGTTTAGCGGCTATTCAAATTGGCTTACTCAAAAGAATGTTTGTTATCTACTATGGAGAAGGTGAAGATCTTGTCCAATATCAACTAGTGAATCCAAAGATTATTGAGTACTCCATCCGTAAATGTGCTTTAAAAGATGGAGAAGGCTGTTTAAGTGTGGACGAAGAACATAAAGGCTACGCCCACCGCTACTACAAGATTAAAATGCAAGCTTATGACGCTCTTAGAGATAAAGACGTCATTATTACTGCTCGAGGCTTCGATGCCATTGTATTGCAACACGAATATGACCATTTAGATGGTCTCTTCTTCTATGACCGCATTGATAAAAATAAACCAAATGTGGCGCTTATGAATGAAGAACTTATATAATTTATTAATTTTCTTGGTATAATTAATAAAGATTCCAAATATAAATAATGAAAGGAGACACTATGGCTAATACTCTTTCTATGCCAATTTCTGTTTATGCCCTCGGTGGTTTAGGCGAGGTTGGTAAAAACATGTACTGCATCGAAAACGAAGAAACAATCATCATCATTGACTGTGGTGTGCGTTTTCCTGGTGTTGAATTTCCTGGTATCGACTGTGTCGTCCCAGACTTTACTCATTTAAAAAACAATCGTAATAAAGTGAAAGCTTTGTTTATCACCCATGGTCATGAAGACCATATTGGTGGTATTCCTTTCTTAATTCAAAGCTTAAACATCCCAGTGATTTACGCTCCTAGATTAGCCGCGGCTTTAATCAGAAACAAAATGGAAGAAAGCCGTATGTCTGATCGTTTACCACTTATCGAGTATACTGACGACACTGTGGTTAAAGTAGATTCCTTTAAAGTTAGCTTCTTTAGAGTGACTCACTCCATCCCAGATTCATTCGGTGTGGTTGTAGATACTCCAGAAGGAAGAATTGTTTCCACTGGTGACTTTAAAGTGGACTTAACACCAATTGGTCCAGACATTAACTTAACTAAGATGGCTAAATTAGGACAAGAAGGTGTTGATTTACTATTAAGCGACTCCACTAACGCGGAAAACGAAGGCTATACACCAAGCGAAAAAAATGTTTTAGACGCTATCGATGATGTTTTTTCTAAAGCCGCTGGTCGATTAATCGTTTCCACATTCTCATCTAACATTTCTCGTATTCAACAAATCTGCGAAGTAGCCGCTAAATACGAACGTAAAATCGTTATTATTGGTCGTTCCATGGAAAAAGCCATGGATATTTCTCGTGGATATGGTTATATCAAAATCAAAGATGACATGATTATTAGTCCTGAAGAAATTAAGAACTTCAAGAGTAATCAAATCGTCATTATTTGTACAGGTTCACAAGGTGAACCAATGGCTGCTTTAAGTAGAATTGCTAATGGAGAACATAAGGATGTTCATATTTCTCCAGGAGATACTGTCGTCTTCTCTAGTTCCGCGATTCCAGGAAACGGCATTATGATTGACCATGTTGTTAATCAATTAACACGTTGTGGTGCGGATGTTGTCACTAATTCCATTCTTAATGATATCCACTCCTCAGGTCACCCATCCAAACAAGAATTAAGACTCGTCTTAAAATTATTTAAGCCTAAATATTTCATGCCAATGCATGGTGAATATAGAATGCTTTTAATCCACGCTAAGATTGCTAGTGAAGTTGGTGTCCCAGCAGACAACTGCTTTGTCTTAGATAACGGGGACTGCTTAACTCTTTCTAGAGGTAAGGTTACTCGTGGTTTCCAAGTCGAACACGGTAATACCTATATCGATGGTAAAGATATTAAGGGCTTAGCTGACGCTGTTATGGCGGATCGTCGTATCTTAACTGATGATGGTATGGTCATTGTCACTATCACTATCGATTCACATAATAATCAACTTATTGATGAACCAGTCTTTGTGGTGAAAGGTGTGGTTGCTTCCCATAGCAAACGTAACGTTAACGCTTGCGCAAAACTCGTGGAAAAGGGTGTTAAAGAAAAACTCTTAACTAAGACAAGCTTCGCCGAACTAAAAGCCATCATTAAAGATATTACTGGTAATTTCTTATATGAACTCACACGTTCTCACCCAATGATTATCCCAGTAATTCTTACGAAGAATTAAGATGATTATTTTAGCGAGCCCATCACCAAGAAGAAAAGAATTAATGAAAAAGGAGATTTCCTCTTCTTTTTC
>JBGUGI010000129.1:0-2327 GCA_045111495.1 Bacilli bacterium
TTTAATGAAATAAGCGTGCATTAAACGGACTTCATCACCAACGGATAATCTCTTCCATTTACGGTTTGGTTTTTCTTCAATGAAGTCTTCTTGTTCGATATATAAATATTTACCAAAGGCAATTTGACGGCTGCCTAATTCTTCGTTTTCCATATTGTTTGGAGCGTCGCAGTATTCAATTTGGCCTTCTGGATAGTTATCAATTACTACTTTTAATGGGTTTAAGACTGCCATTGGACGTGTGGCTTTAAGTTTTAATTCTTCTCTAAGGAAATTATCAAGGTTTTCCGCATTTGTGGTGCTGTTAATTCTTGATAAGCCAGTATAAACAATAAAGTTCTTAATTGCGTCTGGAGTTAAACCTTTTCTTTTTAAACCAACGAGTGTTGGCATACGTGGATCATCATAGCCAGTCACATATCCACCATCAACTAATTGACGGAGATATCTCTTGGACATGACGGTATTTGTAATATTTAATCTACCCCATTCATATTGATGTGGGACATTTGGCATTTCACATTTTTCGACAAACCAGTCATATAAAGGACGATGGTTATCGAATTCTAAGGAACACATGGAGTGGGTAACACCTTCGATAGCGTCTTGTAATGGGTGAGCGAAGTCATACATTGGGTAAATGCACCATTTTGTGCCTTGTCTATGATGTGGGACATGTAAAATACGATACATGACTGGGTCGCGCATATTGATATTTGGTGATGCCATATCGATCTTTGCTCTTAATGTCTTTTCACCATTACCATATTTGCCTTCACGCATTTCTTGGAATAATTTTAAGTTCTCTTCAATGGATCTATTTCTATATGGAGAATCTTTACCAGGTTCAGTTAAGGTGCCACGGTATGCAGTAATCTCATCCGCGGATAAATCATCAACGTACGCTAAGCCTTTTTTAATTAAAAGGACAGCGCGATTATATTGCTCTTCAAAGTAATCGCTACCAAAGAAGATGTTTTTTGGTTCATAGCCTAACCATTTAATATCGTTAATAATAGCTTGGACGTATTCAGCACCTTCATTAACTGGGTTAGTATCATCAAATCTTAAATTGGTGTAGCCACCGAATGCTTTAGCGAGCTCAAAGTCATTAATGACCGCTCTAGCGTGGCCAATATGTAAGTAGGCATTTGGTTCGGGAGGGAATCTGGTCACAATGTTTTTTACACGGCCTTCTTCTAAGTCCTTCTCCATGATGGTTTTGATAAAGTTGTTAATTTCTTCCATAACTAAATCCTCGCCAATATTTTACTCTTGTTAGATTGGCAATCAATAATAATTGTTATTTAAGCAATTATTTAGCCTTGTTTCTTTTTACTAAAAACTGGCCAAAATGCATCCGCACCATAGTCAATACGATTGAGTTTCATTAACTCCACCATATCTTCTTCTTTAATTTCGAAATCAAGTTTCATATTGTCTTCAATGTGCTCTTTGCTTGATGCTTTTGGAATAGAGATGGTATCTAATTGCAATGTGTATTTGATACATAACTGTGGCACAGATACCTTATATTTATCCGCCATCGCTTGAATTGTTTTATTGTTTAAAGCCTTGCCATGTGCGATTGGAGAATAAGCTTCTACGACAATATCGTTTTCTTGGCAGAACTTAATAACATCAACTGGGGTTTCACCAATATGCAAAAGAATTTGGTTCGCCATTGGTTTGATTTCACAGTTACTCATGATGTTTTGCAAATCATCGACTAAGAAGTTAGAAACACCAATGGCTTTGAGTTTGCCTTCTTTATACGCTTCTTCCATAGCTTTCCAAACTTGAATGTTTTGTTTGAAATATCTAAATGGTCCTCTAAATAAGGCCCATGGCTGTGGACAGTGAATAAGCATTAAATCAATGTAATCAACGCCTAATTTCTTGAGCGATTCATCGATTGATGCTTTGGCTTTTTTGTAGGACTTAATTTCCGCTTTTATTTTAGAAGTAATGAACACGTCCTCTCTTTTGAGGCCAGATTCTCTAATTCCTTGACCCACGCCTTCTTCATTTCCATATGCTTGTGCGGTATCGATATGACGATATCCAGCTTCTAAAGCCATCTTCACACAATTCGCGGCATTTTCATTTTTAATTAGCCATGTGCCATAGGCTAAAGCAGGTGCTTTAACGCCATTATGCAAAACAAATTCTTTCATATTAGTTTCCTCGATAATTCTATTTTTGCATATGTTTAACATTTTCACAAAACCGAACGCTATAAAAAGAAAGGATCTGGCGAACCAGACCCTTCCCGGATTTCTATGAAACTTTTTTATTATTTCGCTGAGTGTTTGAAGACATCTAAG
>JBGUGI010000130.1:0-6351 GCA_045111495.1 Bacilli bacterium
CGTTGATAAATTAAACAACTTACCAAACGTGTTGTCTCTTTTAAACAAGTCCACTTTAAACCAAGTGAACAAAGTGAGAGATGCCGCTAGTTTATGCTATATCCTTGCTAGCAACCTTCAATCTTCTACCGAAGAAAAGCAAGCTATGCTTGAATGTAACAACATTAATGAACTCATGGAAAAAGTCTTAAGACTTATTTCTGGTGAACAAACCAAAGCACAAATTGACGAAAACATCGCCAATAGTGTTCGTGAGTCCACAGAAAAGAGTCAAAAAGAGTATTTCCTTAGAGAAAAATTAAAAGCCATTAAGAAAGAGTTAGGCGAAGTCACTAACGAAGAGAATTCTCCAGAATCCATTTTAGAGAAACTCGAGAAGAACCCATATCCAGAAAACATCAAAAAGAAAGTCAAAGCGGAACTCGCTAAATTCGATATGATGCCACAAGGCTCATTAGAAGCAGCGTTAATCCAATCCTACTTAGATGTTCTTATGAACATCCCATGGTGGGAAAAGACTGAAGATGATGAAGACTTAAAACACGTCGAACAAATTCTTGATGAAGACCATTATGGCCTTGAGAACCCAAAGAAGAGAATTGTTGAATACTTAGCCATTAAGAAATTAACTGGCAATCTCAAATCCCCAATTCTTTGCTTCTATGGTCCTCCAGGCACAGGTAAGACTTCCTTAGGTAAGTCCATCGCTAGAGCGTTAGGAAGAAAATTCTTTAAGTGCTCATTAGGTGGTATTTCTGATGAAGCGGAAATCCGTGGTCATAGAAGAACATATGTTGGCTCTCTTCCAGGCCGTATCATTCAAGGTATGAGAAAGGCCGGAGTGACTAACCCTGTGTTTTTACTCGATGAAGTCGATAAACTCGCTTCTAGCTACAAAGGCGACCCTGCTAGTGCCCTTTTAGAAGTCTTAGACCCAGAACAAAACAACCAATTCAACGATAATTACGTTGAAGAACCATATGACTTAAGCGATGTCTTATTCATTTGTACCGCGAACTATTTAGACAATATCCCTGGTCCATTAAGAGATCGTCTTGAACTCATTCAATTATCTTCCTATACCGAAATTGAGAAAATGCATATCGCTAAAGAACATTTAGTGAAAAAGCAAATTGCTCTTAATGGTTTAAAAGAAGAACAAGTGTCCTTTGAAGATGACGCTTTGAGATTCATCATCCGTTCTTACACACGTGAAGCGGGTGTCCGTGAACTCGAAAGAAAGATTGCTTCTTGCTTAAGAAAGGTCGCTGTGGCGTATGTCAAAGATCCAAGTATCGAACATACACTCGTCACTCCTGAAAAAGTCAGAGAATATCTTGGTGTCCCATATTTCGAAGACACACAAAAAGAAAAAGAAGCCCAAGTCGGTGTGGTTACTGGCTTAGCTTATACAGAATACGGTGGTGACATCTTACCAATCGAAGTTAACTACTTCAAAGGTAAAGGTGCTCTCATCTTAACTGGTCATTTAGGCGATGTGATGAAGGAAAGTGCTTCTATTGCCCTTGACTATGTCAAGAGTAACGCTGAAGAATTCAAAATCGATCCTGAACTCTTCGCTAATAATGATATCCATATCCACGTTCCAGAAGGCGCAGTACCAAAAGATGGTCCAAGCGCTGGCGTGGCCATGACATGTGCAATTATTTCCTGCTTAAGTAAACGCCCAGTTTCTCCAGATGTGGCAATGACTGGTGAAGTGACCTTAAGAGGACAATCCTTACCAATCGGTGGTTTAAGAGAAAAATCTTTAGCCGCCTTAAGAAGTGGTATTAAGAAAATTGTCGTTCCAAAAGACAACAAGAAAGATGTCGATGAACTTCCTAAGGAAGTTAAAGACACACTTCAAATCGTCTATATGTCTTCTGTGGAAGACGCAATTAAAGAAAGCTTTGTGAGATGATCAACTTTTTAAACGCGACATTTATCAAATCTTGCCCAAATAGAGACGAAAGACCTCAGGCGCAAAAACCTGAGGTTTTAATCGTCGGGCGTTCTAATGTCGGAAAGTCATCTTTAATCAATGCTTTAACCCAAAGAAAGAAATTAGCCTTTACTAGTTCTAAACCAGGCCATACTCGTCTATTAAATTATTATGATATAGATGGTAAGTTCTACTTAGTGGACGCTCCTGGATATGGCTACGCTAAAGGTGGTATTGATTTAGATAAGTTATTCGCTGAGATGATGGAATCATACTTTGCGGATAATCAAGATTTAAAACTTGTTTTAATTCTTTTAGATGCTAGAAGAGAACTTAACGTTGACGACATTGAAATTATTGATTATGTCAAAGAAAACAATATTCCATTTGCCGTCGTCATCACTAAATGCGATAAGGTTAATCAAAAAGAGAAAGCCGCGCTTAATAAACATCTCAAAGAAATGGAACTAACTAACGAACAGGTTTATTACACATCCGCTTTAAAAGCCAATACCTTAGGCCTTTTGAAAAAAAGGATTGAGAAAAGCCTTTAGTTTAGTATAATAATTAACGTCCGTTGAAGAAGAGGAGTAATCTAATTACCGCTCATAGAGAGTCGAGGATGGTGGAAGCTCGACAGCAGGCTTAGATGAAGGTCGCTTTGGAGGAATAGTTACCTAGCGAAAATAGGTTAATGAAGTGCGTAGGCAAAATGTCTACGAACTAAGGTGGTACCACGCGTAAGCGTCCTTAGATAGGGCGTTTTTATTTTTATGGAGGTAAGTTTATGTTAGATAAACGTTACGATCACTTACAAGTTGAGAAAGATAAATACCAGAACTGGAAAGAAAAAGGATACTTCACAAGTGGTGATATTTCTAAGAAACCATTCAGTATTGTTATCCCTCCTCCAAACGTTACTGGTAAGTTACATATCGGTCATACTTGGGACACAACCATCCAAGACATTATTGTCCGTTATAAAAAGATGCAAGGCTATGATGTTTTATGGCTTCCAGGCATGGATCACGCTGGTATTGCCACCCAAGCTAAAGTCATGGAAAAGCTCAGAAACATGGGTAAAGACGTGACAAAAATCACACGTGAAGAGTTTTTAGAGTGGGCTTGGTCTTGGAAAGATGAATACGCTAGCCACATCCATGAACAATGGGCACAAATGGGTTTAGCGTTAGACTATACCAAGGAAAGATTCACTCTTGATGAAGGCTTAAACTACGCTGTTAGAACAGTCTTCGTTACCTTATATAACAAAGGATTAATTTATCAAGGCGAAAGAATTATTAACTGGGACCCAGTGCAAATGACTGCCCTTTCTAACGTCGAAGTTATTCACCAAGATGATAAGGGTTATATGTACTATTTCAAATACCCAATCGTTGGTTCAAATGAATACTTAACAGTCGCTACAACAAGACCTGAAACCATGTTCGGTGATGTCTGTGTGGTCGTTAATCCTAAAGATAAAAGATACACAAAATATCACGGAATGAAGGTTATCAATCCTGCCAATGGCGATGAACTTCCAATTATTTGCGATGAATATGTTGATATTGAATTTGGTACTGGTGCGATGAAATGTACACCTGCCCATGACCCAAATGACTTTATCATTGGCCAAAAATATGGCTTAGAAATGCCAATCATCTTTAATAAAGATGCCACGATGAATGAAAAGTGTGGTCAATATAAGGGCATGGATAGATTCGTCTGTCGTGAAGCCTTAATTGAAAACATTAAGAAAGATGGTAACTTTGTTAAACAAGAAGAAATCGTCCACCCAGTTGGTCATAGTGAAAGAAGTAACGCGATCGTGGAACCAATGCTTTCTAAACAATGGTTCATCAAGATGCGTCCACTCGCTGACCAAGCTTTAGCTAATCAAAAGAAGAAAGGCGATAAAGTCTCCTTTGTTCCAGATAGATTTGAAAAAGTCTTCATCCAATGGATGGAAAAAGCGGAAGACTGGTGTATTTCCCGTCAATTATGGTGGGGTCATCGTATTCCTGCTTATTGCAATAAGCACACTGGTGAAGTGAAAGTCTTAATGGATCCACCAAAGGATATGGAAAACTGGGAACAAGAAAGCGATGTTCTTGATACATGGTTCTCCAGTGCTTTATGGCCATTCTCCACAATGGGCTGGCCAAACAAAACTCCAGAATTAGAAAGATATTTCCCAACTGATGTTTTAGTCACTGGTTATGACATCATCTTCTTCTGGGTTTCAAGAATGATTTTCCAAAGTTTGGAAATGAATGGTGTGAGACCATTTAAAGAAGTGGTTATTCATGGTCTTGTAAGAGACGAATTAGGCCGTAAAATGTCTAAGACCTTAGGTAACGGTGTTGACCCAATTAAAGTCATCGCTGATTATGGTGCTGATGCCTTAAGATATTTCTTAACCACCAACAGCACTCCTGGACAAGATATGAGATACATTGATGAAAAGGTGCAAGCCGCTTCTAATTATTTAAATAAAATATGGAATAGCGCGCGTTACGTGTTATCCATTTTAGGTGATGACTATAAAGAAAGTGCATTATCTTTAGATAAGATGTCCGCTCTTGATAAGTGGATCATTAATAGACTTAATACCACAATCAAGAATGTCACCATGAATATGGATAAATATGACTTCAATGCCGCTAGTAACCACCTTTATAACTTCGTTTATGATGATTTCTGCTCTCAATACTTAGAAATGTCTAAAGTCGCTCTTAATAGCGATAACGAAGAAAGCAAAAACACCACAAAAGCGGTGTTGCTTAAGTGCTTGAAGAATATAATTCTTCTCATCTATCCATATACTCCATTCATTGCTGAAGAATTATATTGCTCACTTCCAACACATTTAGAATCCATCATGCTTGAAACATATCCAAAATATGACAAGAAGTTGTTCGACGATTCTAAAGATTATCAAGTTGAATTGTTATTCAATCTCATTAAGGATGTCAGAAACTACAAGATCGAAAATAAATTAGCGCCTAACGCTAGCCTCGACTTATCCTTATTATTAAAAGAAGAAATGTTTGAAGGCTTTATGGCTTACTTAAAGAGATTTTCTTTCTCTGAAGTGAAACTCCTAAACAAAGACCAACACGTTGAAGGCGAATCACACATCTATAACGAAGCGGAATTATACATCGCTAGTGGTGTGGATAAAGCTGAACTCTTAGCGAAGTTAGATAAAGATATTGAAGCGCTTAATAACGAAATCAAACGCTGCGAAAATATGCTTAATAATCCAAACTTCACAAGTAAGGCACCGGAAGCAAAAGTGGCCCTTGAAAGAGAAAAATTAGCCAAGCATCAAGAAAATTTGCAAGTTTTATTAGAAAAAAGAAAGAAAATTGCATAATTTTAGGAAAAATTTCAATTTGACCCTCTACTTATTAATAGGAGGGTCTTTTTTATGACATACAAATTAATGACTACTGAAGAGATGCAAAACCACTATGTTGGTGAAGCAATCACACTCACTGCAGTAATGGCCATACTTGCTGTCGCCATTGTTGCGGTTGTAATTTATCGCTTGTTTAGAAGTGGTAAGGGTGGTGTCACAATTCCTGGCGGTTGGAAATTCTCTTGGAACTAATGAGCAAAATCAACGATTTAGCCACTCTTGATAAACCAAGAGAAAAAGCTGAAAGATTTGGCATTGAAAAACTGACAGATGCCGAACTCTTAGCGTTAATTATTAACGTTGGAACAGTGGGGCATTCGTCTTTAGAAATTGCCAAAGACTTGCTGCAAGAAGCTGGCTCTTTAAATGGTTTATTAGGTCGTCCTCACCAATACTTTCAAACATTTAAAGGGTTAAAGAAAGTTAATGCTTTAAAGCTTGCTTCCGTCATGGAAATCACTAGAAGAATTGACGAGAAAAGAGAGCTCATCAAAGAAGAAAAAACGGCGGTGACTAGCGATGCATTATTTCATCGTTATTCCCTTTCTTTGATGGGCCAAGAACAGGAACTATTCAACATTATTATTCTTAACAAGAATAAACAAATAGTCTACGAGACGACTTTATACAAAGGAAACGATCACCATATTATCACTTCTCACCGCGATATTGTGAGACTAATTTTGCTCCATAATGGCTACTATTATTACCTCATTCATAATCATCCAAACGATAGTCCAGAACCAAGCCAAGCGGACATTGATTTCACATTAAAAATCCAAGCCAAAACTAACAAGATTGGGGTTAAGTTACTCGATCATCTAATCATCACTAAAAACGGTTATTACTCTTTCCTTCATGACAAACTAAATGAAGAATTGCAATGAATTACATTGGATATGTAAAGATAAAAACATAATTTTCTTAATTTAATTGTTGAACGCTCTTATAACTTATGTTATATTACATGCGTTGTCGC
>JBGUGI010000131.1:0-5803 GCA_045111495.1 Bacilli bacterium
AGACATAATTGCCTCCTTTCCTTAATCATACTAAAAGAAAAAGTAGACCGCCTTTTTATACGTGTCTACTTTTATCTTATCGGTTCAGTTTAATCCGCCTTTTTATTTTTAACAAAATCAGAAATTTGTATTGATAGAGCCTAATAAAAATAATTATTATCTTGGAAAATTGAAATAATGGTTATATCATTAAGTGCTCACTAAAGTGACAAATAATTAAAATGAAAATTAGAAAAAACATCTTTAGAATAGCTTCGTTATTTACTGTTTTTGCAGTTGGTATTGGTACAACTGTTTATCATAATGCTGCTCGCAAAGAAGCTGATGCTTATAGTGCTACAAGCTTAACTTCTACAATCAACTTAAACGATTGTACCGAACAAGAAATCAGATCATATTATTCTGACCTTAATTCTTTAAGCACGTCTGAAAGACAAGGCACAAATCTTCTTAAACAATTAAAGCCAATTTTAAAAAGCGGCCAGCAATATCTCAACTACGATAGTGGCGATAATGTTTGGAAACTATATGAAATTGCCGATCGTGACTGGGAGAAATCTCCTGCCAGTGCAATTACGTGTGGTTCCTACAATCCTAATACAAACATAATTTCAAACTATTCATATAAAACTGAAAACCCATATCTCCACGCTTTGTATGTTAATAGGGATATCGAGAATCTAACACGTGCTTGGGATGGACATACTAATGAAACTAAATGGGGCATGAATAGAGAACATATCTGGGCTAAATCCCATGGCTTTCAAGCTAGCGGACAAGGTGGCGCTAGAGGCGATCCAATGCATCTTTGGGCGGCCAATGCTTATGCCAACGGCATACACAGTAATAATTTCTATGCATTTGTTGATACAAGCAAATCGTATACCGACTGTGGCGACACCTATGACCACATCCCTAACAATTTAAGTGGTAAATCCAAAAACGCTGGTGGTAGTCAAACAGTCTTCGAACCACAAGATTGCGATAAAGGCGATATCGCTAGAGCAATTTTCTACATGGCTGCTAGATACAACAACTATGCTGGCGATGATAATACTATTGGCACAAATAATCCAAACTTAGTATTAGCAAATGACTTATCACAAAACACATTAACTGGCACATCAACTAATTCTAGTGAACCATATGCCATGGGCTTATTAAGTGACCTTTTAGCATGGAACAAGCTTGATCCAGTTGATGAATATGAAATTCATAGAAACAACATCTTATACAGAAACTATACAAAAAACAGAAATCCATTTATCGATTTCCCAGAATGGGCTGATGCTATTTGGGGTACAGCAAATATAGATGGTACAAACTACAATCCTTCTACCAATTCTTACGCCACTCCAGCAAGTGACCCAATTAATGCATCTACAATAGTTACACCTACATTCGCAATCTCAAGCAATTCGCTCAACTTGGAAGTTGGTGGAACAGCGAATATCTCTGCTAGAAATGCTGAAAGCACAATTAATTGGACAGTAGGAAATAGTTCTATAGTTAGCTTAAACAAAACAAGCACTGCAAATAATGATGATGTTACTGTTACTGCTATAGCAGCTGGTACAACCACAATTACAGCCACATCAGGTAGTGATAGCGCTTCTTGTACTGTTATAGTTAGTGAAGAAGTAATCCATGGCGACCCATCTACTTTATTTACTGCTGATTTAACAGACACAGCAAGTGTTACTGACGGGTACACAATTACTCTTGGTAACTATTCAAAGAAAACAGGTTACTATCAGGATAGTAGCACTGTTGGCAATGAAATTTATTTCAAAGTAATGAGTGATTCTCCATTATTTGATGCTGTGCCTGATACTATCACCTTTACTGCTTCTTTGGGCGCTGGTAACGCCGAAGATAACTTGGTTAATAATGTTGAAGTATGTTTGGTTAACCAAAGTGGCAACGACATCGCTTCCACAAGAACAACAGTTACGACTAGTATCACATCCGCAGCCCATGATTATAGTGTTGAGTTGCCTTATGATTCTTCAGCATATGGCATAAGACTATATCATGTTAAAACAAGTGGGTATAACATTCGTTTCTATTCATTCAGTCTTTCTTGTGTGGGCAGCTCACCATTAGATCCTGTCCCGGGAGATTATCTAGGTAACGTAACCAGAATTGCGGGATTATATGGTAGTGCGTCAACTGTTCAAACCAGTGGACCAGTTACTAATGCGGTCAACGTCTCAACTTTGGGCATGAATAATGCAGATGATATTGGCAATATTAATCTAGGTCACTCGATGACAATGAATGGTGCTAAAGCGTCTGGCTCTAATACACCTAAGTATTACACTAGTGATTACTCTGTTCGTGTTTATAACGGTAATACAATTACTTTTGAATCTGCTAACACTATGACCGAAATAGCTTTTACAGTTGTGAATGGATATGGTGCTGAAAACGTCACCGCTTCTACAGGAACAATCGCTGAAGGTGTTTGGACTGGTGAAGCTACCTCTGTCACTTTCACTAATACTGGTTCTGCCCAATTTAGATTTAAGAATGTAAATATCACATACACTGGCACTACTAGTAGTATCTCAGTTACCGGTATGTCATTTAAATTTGGTATTACAATCCCTCAAGATGATTGGGATACAATCGCTTATAATTGGGAAATATCTGACTATGGTGTCATGATTGTTAAAGAAAATACCTTAGTAAACGTCTATCACGAAGATACTGTTGAAGATGCACATACTGCAGGAAAGAAATTGCAAGACCTTCATAAAGGCAACGGTGATACTCCATATGCCTATGAATCAAATTATTTATTCACTGTTAAATTAAATATCGGTGCAAATATCGCCCATACCTTAAGATTTGTTGCATCTCCATATATCGTCATTGATGATGTATACTATTTCTTAGGGGAAATTCGTTGTAGCATTAATGAGCTCGCGGTTACCTGTTTAACAACAGGAGAGACTAATCTCTCTACTGAGGCTCTCACATATTTAACAACACACTAAGGAGGTAATAGCATGAACGAAGAAAAGAAATTCATTGTTCCAGAATGTAAAATAATCTTTTTCCGTAACGAAGACGTTATTACCACTAGTGATCCTCACTTCCCTGGTAATATTGATGAGGGTGGCACAGAGAATACACCATACTGGTAGAAATAAATAAAAATAGCAAAGGTGGAGATTTTCTCCACTTTTTATATATAATAAAAACATGATTAATTTCAAAATCAAAATCGCTGACATAGTCGTGGAAGTAAATGCCTTCAATGAAAGCACTAAGAAGTATTGTTCTGACTTTTTATGTGATGAAGATAGTAACTGTGTTATTACCATGACTAGAGAGGATCTAGAAAACGAAAAGCATATTAATGAAGATGGTAAGGTCTATGCTTCTGAAGAGATAAGTGCTTTATATCGTAAGATTGCGGATCTCTTTATTGAACGCAATATCGTGGTCTTCCATGGTTCCTCATTTAAAGTGGATAATTATGCCTTTATAGTGACCGCTAGATCAGGTGTGGGTAAATCCACGCATGTGGGTCTATTAAAAAAACTACTAGGGGATAAACTAACTTATATTAATGATGATAAACCATTATTAGAAGTTAATGATAATGCCTTAATGCTTTATTCCTCTCCATGGAATGGTAAAGAAAGAAGGGGTAATGATATTAAAGCCCCTCTTAAAGCGGTCATTTTCCTTAACAGGGGAAATAATACCTATCAACAGTTAACTAATAATCAGGAAACCTATTTTAGATTATTAAGTCAAATCTATTTGCCAAGAGATAAAACTAAAAGAGAAAAAGCTTTAAAGCTTATTGATGTATTATTAAAGAGAGTTAATTTTTACGAAATTAATGTTAATAAGGAAATAGAATCTGCTTCTCTAACATATGAAAGGATTATTAAAAATGAAATTAAATGAAAACTTTTTAATCCATAGTTCTGATAATGGTGAAATATTAATTCCAGTGGGGGAAGAAACTAAAAGGTTTCATGGTGTTATTAAACTTAATGAAGCCGGTAGTGAAATCGTTCATCTTATTGAAAATAATGATATGTCACTAGATGACATCCTTAATCATTTCTATAAGGAATGCCCTAATGATGATAAAGAAGTAATTAAACAAGGAGTCAGTGAGTTTATCAAAAAACTCTATGAAATCAATGCCATCATTGACTAAGTTTGAAGACGTACTTAATAAAGAAGGAGAACTAATATTCACTAATGTTGGTTACTCCATGTATCCACTCATCAAACAAAGAGAGGATGTTTTAAGAATTGTTAAAACTGATAACTATAAGAAAGGCGATATTGTTTTATATAAATCTGAAATAGATCATTATGTCTTGCATAGAATCTTAAAGATTAAGAAAGATAAAATCATCCTCGCTGGAGATTATAACTACTTTAAAGATAAACCAATATCTAAAGATATGATTTTAGGCGTTTTAAAGAGTATTACTAAAAAGGATGGTAAAATAATCGACCTATCTAAAGATAAGAAGGCTAGAAGGTTCTTTTATACGAATTTCTTTTATATCAAAGCATTCTTCCAAATAATTGGTAAGATATTACATATCAGGAAAATAAAATGAGAAATAGAGAAACACTAAAGTTTATTACTAATAATATTAAAGGCAGTAAGAAGAAAGCTCTTATTCTTTCAGCAGTACAAACCTTATTAGGTGTTTTAACTGTTGGCTTCTCTTTTATGCTTAAGCCTGTGATAAACGCTCTTGAGGATAAGAACAACGATTTATTAATTAGATATGTGATTATTCTTGCTTCTATAGCCACTATCTTAATAGCGCTACAAATCTTTTATCGTTTATATTACGAAGTTAGTTATATAGATATTGAAAATAGACTTAAAAATAACTTATTTAAAACAATCTTACATAAAGATTATCAAGAGATTAAAAACACTCATGATGAAGAATGGATCCATAGATTAACTAGTGATACACAAGTGGTGGCTAACTCTATCTTATCCATCTTGCCTTCATTATGTCGTATGGTAGTGCAACTCGTTTTAGCGTTAGTCTTAATTATTGTTTTATATCCAATATTTGGTTTATCTTTATTGCCATTTATTATCTTAGTTATTTTAATTACTTACTTTATGAGGAAACGCTTAAAAGCGTATCATCATTTAGCCCAAGAAAAAGATGGTAAGGCTAAAGTATTCCTTTCTGAATCATTACAAGGTTTAGCGATTGTCCATAGCTTTGTAAAAGAAGATATCTTCACTAAGAAGAATGAACAAAACTTAGAAGAATATAAGAAAGCCAGATTAAAAAGAAATACATTTAATGTCTTATGCTCAGTGGGCTTTATCGTGGTCTACTATGCTTTCTATATTCTGGCGATTATATTCTGTGGCAATAAGATTATTAATGGTGTGATGACTATTGGTTTCTTAAGCGCGATAGTGGCCCTTTTATCACAGTTAACAGGACCATTAGGTAATATCACTTCTATTATTCCTCGCTACTATTCTTTAATCGCTTCTGGTGAACGTTTAAAAATGGAAAGTAATGAAGACGGGCACTATTTATCTAGGGAAGAGATAAGTGAATACTACACTAATGAGTTTAAGTCTTTAGATATTAATAAGGCCTCTTACTCATACCTAGATAAATATGGTAATAAAGTTGAAGCTTTAAATAACTTCTCTTTAAAAATTAATAAAAACGAGCATGTTTTAATCAAAGGCCATTCTGGTGGTGGTAAGTCCACTTTATTTAAGCTAATACTTTCACTTTTAAAGCCAGATGAAGGTAGCATCTTAATTAAC
>JBGUGI010000132.1:0-12936 GCA_045111495.1 Bacilli bacterium
GCTAGGGGTGTAGCACAATGGCAGTGCAACGGTCTCCAAAACCGCTGATGCGAGTTCGATTCTTGTCACCCCTGCCAAAGTAATAAACTAACATCCTTGAAATTGGGATGTTTTTTTATTTGTTCGCTTGACATATTAACTATCTATTAGTAATATACCTAATAGTAATATGAGAAGGAGGAAATTATGGAATATATAATCCTTAGTATGCTTCTATGTAAAGCGATGACAGTTTATGAAATAAGAAATTATATTATCAAGAATCTAACAACAGTGTGTAGCAATAGTTTAGGCAGCATTCAAACTGCGATTAAAAAGATGTTTTCTAAAGGCTATATTGAAGTTAGAGAATATGTTGAAAATGGTTTGAATAAGAAAAAATATAGCATCACTGATAAAGGTTTATCTGAATATAAGAATTGGGTAGGAACTCCTATTAATTTATCTAAGATGACTAATATGGAAGAGAGCAAGTTATTCTTTCTAGGAATCGCTCCTAAAGAAAAACGTATCTCATTTTTGACTGCTATGAACAAAGATTTAGAGGGACAATTGAAAGCTTTAACAGCTATTAAAGAATCCACATTAAACGCAAAAGAAGCGATTATTGATGATAATGTTAGAAATATTTCTAAAGAAACTAAAAATGTAGATAATTTATTATCTGTTTCTAATGAAAAAGATCTGAAAGCTATTTTACTCAACACATATGATTATCAAATGGAATTGCTTGAGTATAGTATAGAAAGAACTAAGTTTGATCTATCTTTTTATAAAAACCTTTTAAAAAAGGAAAGGGCTAGATAAATATGCAAGTGTTTGTTTATATTGGAGCAGCGCTTCTCGCTGTTGTTATTGTTATGTCGATTTTGTTGATATTTGGACTACCTTTAGGGGAGTTCTCTATGGGAGGAAGGTTTGGTAAAATCTGGCCTCCTAAAATAAGAATTATTGGATTAACACAATTGTTAACACAAATGTTTGCGTTATATATTATCTTAGCAGCAGGCACAAATATTCCTTATTTAATTAATTATTCTACGAATTGTGTGATTTGTTTTGTCTTTGCAGTTTTCTTTTTTGGAAATACTTTTTTAAACTTTTTTTCTCCAAGCAAAAAAGAAAAAGTTGTTATGACTCCAATGTCATTAATAAGCGCTGTTTGTTTTCTTATAGTAGGGATTTGCATGTAATTTATGAAAGAAAATATATTAGAATTTGGCGAACTATCCCTAAGCCAAAAAGAAGAAGCAGTTGAGTTGTTTTTGGATGGATTTGGTAAGTTTATGACTTTCTCCAAAGATGAAAAAGTTAAAAAACAACTTTTCATGGAGATTTTTGATTCTAAATTATTCCTCTGCTATTTGGAAGGTGATAAAGTTCTAGGACTTATGGGCTTAGGTACTAATAAAGTTAGACCGATTAACTTTAAAAAGGATGTTTGCAAAAAATACTTTGGAAAATTTAAAGGAACAATTATTAGTAGACAAATGAATGCATCATTCCAAAAAGCTGTAGTTAAAGGCGAAAAAGAACTATATTTAGACACTCTTGTTACTCACTCTTCATGTAGGAGCAAAGGAATTGGCACGATTCTTGTTAATAAAGCTTGTAGCTTAAAGGATTATGATTCAATAATCGTGGAAGTATTTTCCAAAAATAAAAAAGCTATTAAATTCTATGAAAATAATGAATTTGTTATCTCAAAAAAACACAAATTCTCATTCATGAGACTACTAGGCTCTGGATATCCTATTAAAATGACAAAAAACATAAAACACAAAGAAACAATTTAAAAATATAAATTTTTACCACAAAAAATAATATGTACACTTTTGCCTTTTAGTAATTCTACTAATCGGTAAATGGCTAGTAGACGTCTAAAAAGCTTAAATAGAATTGCTTTTGTCACTTTTTTTGTTATCATTGACTAGCCTAAAGAAAGGGGTCGTTTATGGTTAGAAAAAAAGTAGTGCGTTTATTCTTCACCGTTGATGATAACTATATTCCTTTTTTATCCACAACTATCGCAAGTATCGTCGCACACGCTTCTGATGATTATAAATATTGTTTAACTATTATTCACGATGGCTTATCGATGGAAAGCAAGAAAGCCGTTCGTAAGTTTCAAGACAACAAAAAGATTTTCGTTTCTTTTTTCAACGTCACAGTTAAGGTTCATTCCTTGTCTGTTAAATTAGACGTTCGTGATTATTACACAATCACCACTTATTATCGTTTATTCCTTCCAGATTTATTCCCAACCTTCAGCAAGGGTTTATATCTCGATAGCGATATTGTCCTTTGTGATGATGTCGCTAAATTATATTTCACTGACTTAGGTGATAACCTTGTTGGTGCGGTGCCAGATGCATCTGTGCAACTTTTTAGTGAGTTCTCTAACTACGTTGAGAAGGTCTTAAATGTGGACCACACTAAATACTTCAATGCTGGTATCTTATTAATGAATCTTAAGAAATTAAGAGAATTCGGTTTAGAAAGAAGATTTATTTCTTTAATCAAGAAAGTCACATTCAAAGTGGCGCAAGACCAAGACGTCTTAAACTATCTCTGCAAAGATAGAGTTACCTACTTAGATCCTAGATGGAATGTCATGCCATTAGGGGAAGAAGTTAAAGATCCATATTTAATTCACTATAACTTAATGTTTAAACCATGGAACTTAAAAAACATCATGTATGAAGATCGTTTCTTTAAGTATGCTGAACAAGCGGGCTTAAAAGAACAAATCCTCGCTAATAGAGAAGCTATCCCTCAAGATGTCATAGACAACATTCTTAAAGGTGTCGATGGTGTAAAAGCCTTCTGTAATCAAGAAGCCGCTAGAGCGGAAGAATATCATTTGAAGATTAATGGTAAAAAGAAATGGACTCCATATAAAACCATTGATCAAAGAATTAGAGAGGGTGAAAAGATTGCGCCTAACCTTAGTAAGGAAAGACAAGCTATCCTTGATAAAATTGAACAACTCGAAAGACAACGTAAGTTTGATGTGGATGTCGAAAACGATCCTCCATTCCGTAGATTAATGCCTGGAGATGTCGACTATTTAAGAAGAAAATGGACCAGCAAAATCAAAACTATGTGGGCCAATTACTATTCTAACTATTATTTCAAACATCAAATTAAGAAGGGCCATATAGTCATTGATGGTTATTCCGGCATTGAAAACCTCAAGAGTGTGAAAGGTGGGGCGATTATTACCGCTAATCACTTCTCACCATTTGATAGTGTCCCAATCCATCTCGCTGTTAAAAAATACGCTAGATGTAAGAAATTATTCAAAATCATTAGAGAAGGTAACTATACAATGCCTGGCTTATATGGTTATTTCTTAAGAAACTGTAATACTTTACCACTAGCCACTAACCCAACTGTTTTAAGAGATTTATATAAATCCATTAGTGTCATTCTTAAGAAAGGTCATTACATCTTAATCTACCCAGAACAATCCATGTGGTGGAATTATCGTAAACCAAAGCCATTAAAACAAGGTGCCTTTATCTTCGCTAGTAAGAATAACGTCCCTGTTATTCCAACATTCATCACCATGCGTGACACAAACAAAACCGATGAAAATGGTGCTTATATCCAAGCATATACTTTGCATATCTTAAAGCCTATTTATCCCGATGAAGGATTAACCCAACAAGAAAACGTGGCCTATATGCTCAAAGAAAACGAAAGACGATGCAAAGAAATCTATGAGCAATTCTATGGTATACCTTTAAAATATTTACCTGAGGAAAAATAATGGTTTTATATTTAATTATCATTGGTATCGGCGTAGTTATTACTTCCTTGTTAAACATTTTGTTTAACCCTTTATATCATGACCAGTGGTGGTTATACATTATCTTTACTGTGGCTTTAACTGTTATTGCTATCTTATTGGACGCTTTAGTGGCCCTTATTATTAGAAAGATGCCAGAAAAATATTTCCAAAAAGATAAAGGTATTTTTAAAACAACAGAAAAAGAAATGAAGTTCTATAACTTTATTAAAGTGCAGAAGTGGAAAGATTATGTTCCAGAATTAGGTAGCTTTACTGGCTTCCATAAAAACAAAGTCGCTAATCCTTTTGATAACGAATATATCGCTCGTTTCATCTTAGAAGCAAGATATGGTATCGCCATTCATTTCTATAGTGTACCAGTATCATTTCTTCTTATCTTACTAGATTGGAAGATGTATATTGGCCAATCCAATATCTGGCTAACTATTGCCTTGCCAGTGGCCATTATTAACGCAATATTAATTGTTCTTCCAGCCTTCGTTTTAAAACATAACTTACCAAGATTATTAAGAATCTATAACAACAATATTGATTTACAAAGACGTAAAGCGGAAAGAGAAGCAAAAAATAAAGAGATTTGAGGAGATAACTTCAAATCTTTTTTATTTATACAAAACTTGCTAAAATAAAGATACGAATTAATCAAATAAAATAATGTTATTTGCCTAGGAGTATTTATGGCAGTTTGTATCGTCTTACTAGTTTTAGGGGCCATTTGCTTGACCCTCTTCATTATCGAAAAAGTGAGGAAAACATCCGTTAAATCAACGATGATTAAAGCTACAACATCGTTCCTTTTCATTGCTCTAGCGGCTTATTCCGCTTATATAAACGGTAATCCTCCATTTGCTTTCTTTGCGATATGCGGCCTTGCAATGGGCTTACTAGGCGATATTTGGCTTGGCTTTAAATACGTTTATAAAGAACACACTCGCATATATACATTCGCGGGCTTTTCTTGCTTTGCCGTTGGTCATATTTTCTACATATACGGCATGATGAGAAAGTTACCATATCCCACAGATTGGTATGCCTATCTCATCCCATTAGCTTTTGGCTTATTATGTGGTGGGGCTGTTCTCTTGTTAGAAAAGCCACTTAAATATAACTATAAGGAATATAAGATCATAAGCTTTGTTTATGGTGTGATTTTATTTGGTATGTTAGCCACTGCGGGCTATTTAGCGATTGTTAATAAGATGCAAGTGGCTTCCTATAACATGCTCTTTATCGGTGGCATCCTCTTTGCCTTGAGCGATTTGATCTTATGCGGTACTTACTTTGGCGAAGGCAAAGATAAACCATTCGATTTAATATCGAATTCCATTACTTATTACGTCGCTCAATATCTAATCGCGTTTTCAATCTTCTTCTTATAAGAAATAGATTAGTTCATCCACTAATGAATATAAGTGTTCGTTAATTCTTTTCTTTGGAAATTGTTTTATTTTTGGATAGCCTCTCCAAGTAAAGAAGGCGCGTGGCACAATGAAAGATGGCTTGACATCTTCTTGCAAGGCAAGAATAGCAGTTAAAGCCGCCTTATTAGGGGAATGACTAGCGACCTTTAAAAAGAGCTTACCAAGTTGTTTAAGTGGGGTAGGGAATTCCCTTACTATATCTGATTTAGTTAAACCTGGTTCCACTAGATAGAAAGATGTATCTTTTAAACCCATAGAGGCGTAGTGGTAGTAAATCATCTCTACACAGGCCTTGGAGATTAGATATTGCTGCCAATTACTGACGTTATCATATAAGGAATTGATCTTTTTAAGATGATAACCAGCGGCTAATGAACCTTGGATGATAATACGGTTCTTATTGTGTAACTGTGGCACAAGTAACTTTAAGAAATATCCTAAACCCACACAGTTTGTCTTAAACGTTAAAGATAAGCCGTTTTCATCTTTCTTATTACGAGCGAATATTCCAGCGTTACAAAACAAAGCGTAGAAATCTTGATGCTTATCAATAATCTCTTTTACTGCGGAGTCAATACTAGCGAAATCACTTTGATCAAAAGATATAAAACTAAGGTGCCCATCAGGGTACTTTTCTAACAGTTTGTTTTTAACCTCTAATGATTTATTTGGATTTCTCGCTAAAATAATGACATCTGCGCCTTTATAAAGCAGTTGATCCGCTAAACATAGACCAATTCCAGATGTTCCACCTGTGAGTAAAATTTTCTTTCCTACTAAAGTATTCGATTCATCGAGATATTTTTTAATTGTCATTTGCTTTATATTTTAGCGCAAAGTGATTTTTGTTTAAATTAAGTTATTTTTGGGTTTATAATAATTCTCCACGCTAAAAGCGTTGGTATAATTAAGTTATGAAGAAAAGAAGATTATTAGTATTTGGATTTATGTTCACCGCCATGCTCACATTAAGCTCATGTGAGTTCTTTATTCCGTTGTTCGGAAATACAAGTGATCCATATACTTACAAAACTGAACCACCAACAAGTTCAGATGCAGAACCTTCTTCTAACGATGAATCATCTACCAGCAGTGTAGAATCTACCGAATCAAATACATCTACCGGTAGTACAACTTCTAGTGATGCTTCAAGTAGTTCATCTTCTTCAAGTAGCAGTTCTAGTTCCTCTAGCAGTAGCTCATCCTCTTCTAGTTCCTCTAGCAGTTCATCTTCTTCGAGTAGTTCCTCTAGTAGCTCTAGCTCATCAAGCAGCTCCTCAAGCAAGCCATCCAGTTCTGCTTCTAGTGTTTCATCCTCATCCAGTTCTTCAAGTAGTAGTGCTTCCTCAAGTTCTCAAATTCCAGAACCAGGTATGGATCCAACCTATGCTGCTTCAACCTACAAAACCCTTGCGTTAAATGACACCGTTATATCATATACACCTTCCGTTGGTGAGGCCAATATTTTAGTTATCCCAGTTTGGTTTACAGACTCCAACAATCACATTGCTTCCTCTAACAAATCCAAGATTAGAGAAGACATTCAAAAAGCCTATTTTGGCACAAACTCTGATACTGGTTGGAGGAGTGTTAAAACATATTACGAAGAAGAAAGCCATGGTGCTCTTACTTTAACTGGTACAGTTTCGTCTTGGTATGAACCTGGTGAAAGAAGCAGTAAATACGGTAATGATGATAATTACACCTCCAATACACGTTCCCTTGTTAGAAAAGCCACCGACTGGTACTTCAATAATAATTCATCCGTTTCTCGTAAGAGCTTTGATAAAGATGGTGATGGCTATTTAGATGGTGTCATGCTTATTTACGCTGCGCCTGACTACTACGCTGCTACTAGTTCCTATAAAAATTTTTGGGCGTATTGCTATTGGGTACAAGATACAAGCGTTAAGAGTGTCAGTAATCCAGGCGCGAACGCTTTCTTCTGGGCCAGTTATGACTTCATGTATGGTTCTAACAAAATCTACGAAAAAACCGGTATTGCAAACGGCCCACATGGTGGCGACACAAGAAACTGCAATATCGATACACATACATATATTCATGAAATGGGCCATATGTACGGTCTAGAAGACTACTATGACTATTCAGGCCAATATGAGCCTGCCGGTGGTTTCTCTATGCAAGACTTAAATGTCGGTGGTCATGATCCATATAGTTCATTTGCGTTAGGATGGGGCAAAGCCTATATTCCTAATAAAACCATTACCCTTAACATCAAACCGTTTGCTGCATCTGGTGAAATGATTCTTTTGACACCAAGCTTTAATAGATTTAACTCACCATTCGATGAATATTTATTGCTTGAATACTATACTCCAACTGGTTTAAACCAGTTCGATACAACCTATAAGTATGGTGGTAACAGTAGTAGTTATCCAAAGGGTTCTCAAGAAGTTGGTATTAGAGTGTGGCACGTTGATTCACGTTTGTTCTATTACAATGATAGATATCAAACTTCTTTCACTTTAACCACTAATCCTAATTGTGGCCGTGATGTCCATTTAGCAATGTCAAATACTTACTATGATAGCGATGGTGAAGGTAGTGATTATTTATCATATTTAGGCACTGACTACTACGAATATAATCAACTTCAACTCATTCGTAATAGCACAACCGCCAATAATTCCCCAACAGATTTATTCAGTACTAATTCGTTATTTAGAATGGGTAGTTCATTCAATATGAACACATACAAAAAGCAATTCAGGAACGAAGGCAAACTTAACTCAAATATTGATTTAGGCTTCAGCTTTACTGTCGATAATACTGTCGCAGATTATGCCACAGTGACTGTTACCAAGCTTTAAAATTTATTAATAAATTCTTGATAACCGTTAATAAAATTGCTACTCTATTACGTGCTGTTAGTATACAGCTTTGGGTCCGTAGCTCACCTGGGAGAGCGCCTGATTTGCATTCAGGAGGTAGCGAGTTCGATTCTCGTCGGATCCACCAATTGTTTATAATCACATAGTGATTAATATATAGAAAGTTGCAGGTAAAGTTATGTTACAATACCGTTACGACACACAATTATTAATTGAAGGTCAAGGCCTTGACGAAGACGAAATCACTGATTGGATCCTCGAAAATATGAAAGGCGATTCCCTCATCTGTGTTGGTGATGATGAAATGATTAAAATCCATTTCCACACAAATGAACCATGGGATTTACTTTCTCACTGTGCCACTCTTGGCGAAATCTTCGATATCGTTGTTGAAGATATGGATCGTCAATCACGTGGTCTCAAGGGCTAAACCTTAGTAATTACATAACCAACGGACCATTAACTCAATCGGTTAGAGTGGACGGCCCATAACCGTTATGTTCCGGGTTCAAGTCCTGGATGGTCCACCATACGGAGAATTACCCAAGCGGTTGAAGGGGTCGGTCTTGAAAACCGATAGAGGATGCAAGTCCTGCTAGGGTTCGAATCCCTAATTCTCCGCCAAACGCAAAAAATGACATCTCAAAGTAGAGATGTCTTTTATTTTATTTATCTAATACGTATAATCAATAAAGCTATGCGAGTCCATCTATCTGATCACTTTACATACAAAAAAATCTTCCACTTAGTGATATTTCCCATCATCATGATGGTTTTTACGTCTTTGTACTCAATCATTGATGGCATCTTTATTTCTAATTACTCCAATAACCCATCTAGCTTTGCTGCGGTCAATCTTATCTTCCCATTTATCATGATTATCGGTTCTATTGGCTTTATGATGGGCGCTGGTGGAACAGCTTTAGTCAGCAAGAAACTAGGCGAAGGCAAAAAAGAGGAAGCTAATAAAACGTTCTCTTTAATCATTTATTTCACAATCGCTTTAGGCGTACTTATCTCAATAGTGGGTTTTTTCTTAGTTAGACCAGTTGTGGTCTTAATGGCCCATTTATCTAATAGCGATAGCGAAAACCTCATTAGTGAAGCGACATTATATGGACGCATCTTAGTATCCGCGCAGATGTTCTTCATCTTGCAAAATGTTTTCCAATCATTCTTTACAGTGGTGGAAAGACCAAGACTAGGCTTTAGATTCGTTTTAGCGGGTGGTATCACTAATATTGCTTTAGATGCCTTATTTATTGGTGTATTCCGTTGGGGCGTTGTCGGAGCGGCCGCTGCCACAATAAGTGGCTACGTTATTGCTTCCGTTGGTCCTTTACTATATTTCATTATTAGAAAAGATAATCCAATCTCACTAGGTAAAACACGAATTGTGGTTAAAGATATTCTTCAATCCATTTATAACGGTAGCAGTGAATTCTTCTCTAATATTGCAATGAGTGTGGTTTCTACTTTATATAACGCTCAATTATTAATTGCGTATGGTGAAAACGGGGTGTCTGCGTATGGCATTATCATGTATGTTGGCTTCATCTTCTGCGCAATATTCATTGGTTATTCCATTGGTATGGCACCGGTTATTGGTTATAACTATGGGGCTAAAAATAGTGCAGAACTTAGAAACGTTCTAAAAAGAAGCCTCATCATTATTGGTATATCCGCGGTCACAATGTTTGTTTTATCGTTTTCTACCGCTGTGCCATTTGCTCACATCTTCTCAAGAGATAATCAAGAACTAGTGAATCTCTCTATTATTGCAATTAGAATTTATTCTATTTGCTATTTAGCAGTGGGCTTTGCCATTTTCTTCTCTTCGTTCTTTACCGCCTTAAACAATGGTTTATTATCATTAATTATTTCTTTAACAAGAACACTCATATTCCAAATTGGTTTCTTATTCTTGTTTCCATTATTTATGGGAAGCATTGGTATTTGGTGGGCGGTTACTATTGGAGAAATATGTGGTGGTATCCTTTCAGGAACATTAGTGATTATCAAACGTAAAAAATATGGCTATTAAGGCCATTTATGTTGATATAATCAAGATTTTTATTTAGGATTATTTGCGAGGTCAAAATTATGGTTAAGAAGATTTCTTTGTTTGTTAGTATGGCTTTAGCCTTGTTAATGAGTTTTCAATTATTACCTGAAGTCATAATGTATTTATCAACGCCAGATAGTTTAGTAGCTACTCAAATTCTAACTATTATTGCTTTCTTATTCTCCGCACCTATTCTTGTCATCGCCTTAGTAGTCGCTATTAAGTCATTTAGAAAAAGAGCATATGAGAAGTTTGCGGTTTGGTTAAACTTTTTTGGTGCTCTTACCATTTGTATCTATAAAGTTGGGGAAATATTTCCTTGGTTTAAAGTAATGTCTGATTATGGCTATTATGGTTCATCATTCTTTATATTAGTAATGGAACTATTAGTTAGTTTAATTGCTATTGCCGCCACAATGGTATTTGCGACATTCCCAGTCTTTGTTAAACACTCAGAAAACGATCTTGCTTATTAATTTTTATTGTTATGCTTTACTAAAAAAATTACCGTAGTATTATTTTTGTTATGACTTTAAATATTATCTTATCTATCATCTTCCTCGGAATCGGTCTATCAATGGATGCTTTTTCTGTCGCTTTGACTGATGGATTAACTTATACAGACATTAATAAAAGAAAAGCATTTTTTATTGCCGGCACCTTTGGTGTCATGCAAGCTTTAATGCCTTTAACTGGCTTCTGGCTTGTGGAATTAATTGAAACTATAGCAGGAAGCGTTGCTGGTGAAAAAGCGGGTCAAATCGCCTCTTTAGTAGTGGTTTGGTTAGCCTTTGTTCTTTTACTCTATCTTGGAATCAAGATGCTAGTGGAATCCATTAAAGAAATGAAAAAGCCTCTTGAAGAAAAATCTGAAAGAAAGTTTTCTATTAAAGAAGTCTTGTTTTATGGCTTTGCCACCGCAGTGGATGCGCTTGCCGCAGGTGTTGTGCTTCACGCTGGACTATCATCAACCACAACAGTTTGGTTGCACGTTAGTATTATTCTTTGCTTAACATTTATCATCTCTCTTATCGGTTTGTTCTTAGGTAAACAGATTATGAGATTATTAAAAGGCAAATACGAGATTGCCGGTATTGTTGGTGGTATTATTCTTATCTTACTCGCGGTATGGGTAGTGGTTTCCCATTACTTACCGATTTAATGTTCTGCTCTTGATAATTCTAATTTCTTTAAATCTTTTGGTAAGAAGATTGCTAAAGCAACGACATTACATATTGTCGCAATGACCCAAGTAATTGGGAATAACATATATAACCAGAAAACTGTATGGAAATAAGTAACATTATTAAAGACAGTGAGAATTAAAACAATTCTTAAAATAGTGCAGCATATCAAAGTGGTGAACATTGGATATGTTGATCTTTTTAATCCTCTAAGGACTGCAGCGGTATACGCCATTGTGAAATCAAAGAAATAGAGATACGCCATAATGGATAATCTCGTATATCCCGCCTTAATCGCTTCCTCTTCTTTAACAAATAAAGAAAGTATTGGGCGATGGAACAATAAAATCACTAACGCAATAATCACACAGAATATCGCACCCCAAATTAAGCCATACAAGGCACACTTTTTAATATTTTCTTTCTTTTTAGCCCCGATATTCGCAGCAATAAAGGTCATCGTTGATACTGCGATAGCGTCACATATCGCATAGAAATAGCCTTCGATGTTACCAGAAGCAGTGGCTCCGTTTTCTAGATTTACGTTACCTGGATCAATCGTATATAAGGATGATTGAATGAAAACATTAGGTAAAGAAAAGAAGAAACCTTGTAAGCCCGCTGGTAAACCAATTTTTAATACTTCTAAAATCGTCGCGGAATCAATTCTTAATTTCTTTAAAGAAAGATTAACGAAATTCTTCTTACCTTTTATTAAAAATAAAACACAAATAAATGCGGATATAGCTTCAGCGATAATCGTGGCTAAAGCAACACCCGCTACGCCCATATGTAATGGGAAGACAAATAACAAGTCAAAACCAACATTAATAAGGCCAGAAATAGTTAACGCTATAAACTGTGATAATGAGTCACCTTGCGCTCTTAATAACTGAGCGGCATAGTTAAAAATCATTAAGAATGGTAAACCACAGAAATAGATTTTTAAATATAAAGTAGCCTTAGCCAAGTAGTGGCTTTCAGTACCCATCAATTCTAATAAATTATCACTAATAAAGAAGCCTAAAACACCAACAAAAATACCACTTATTAGCGCAAAAAGAAGCGAGCTATGTACTACTTTGTGGGCTTTTTCTTTATTACCAGCACCTTTTGCTTCAGATAAAACAACATTAGCCCCTAAGGCTGTACCAGTGAAGACCACAATAATCAAATTAATTAATGCAGTGTTAGAAGCAATAGCGCCCATTGATTCCGCTCCATCACCAGCGCTCACGGTGGCTAAATCAATTGTGGTGTATAGAAGCTGCATCATTGTGGCGAGCATCGCTGGAATCGCTAAAAGAATGATCTTGGCGAAGAGGTTACCACCGCTCATATCTCTAGGTTTGAAGATGCTAGTAATTTTCTTGAGCATGCCAAAAATTATAAACTTAATATAATCAAATGCAACAATTGTGCTCTAAGAAAAAGAGAATCGATTAACGATTCCCTTTAATTATTTTATTTACCCCAGGTTTGATCGAGATAAGTTTTTCTATCTTGATACCATTTAGTGAGATAACTTACTGCCTCATTATGAGCACTATATTTTCTACAACTCATGCCACAGTCAGGGGCACTCTTTAAGTTA
>JBGUGI010000133.1:0-3145 GCA_045111495.1 Bacilli bacterium
AACCATGGCTTTGATTGGGACACCAGCGGCCATTAAGGACATACAGGAAGCACAGATACTAGCTTGTGAGGAGGAACCATTAGATTCCACGACTTCTGCCACTGTTCTAATTGTGTATGGGAATTCTTCTTCGCTTGGGATGACGTAGGAAAGAGCTCTTTCACCTAAAGCACCGTGACCGATTTCTCTTCTACCTGGGGAACCCATTCTACCAACTTCACCAACAGAGTATGGTGGGAAGTTATAATGATGCATCCAGTGACGGGTATCTTCTTCGGTTAAGTTATCGATGATTTGAGCATCACTCTTAGCACCTAAGGTTGTGATGGAAATGACTTGAGTTTGACCACGAGTGAACATGGCGGAACCATGAGTTCTTGGTAATAAGTCGACTTGAGCGTCTAATGGACGGATTTCATCAACCTTACGGCCATCTGGTCTAATCTTTTCATCAGTAATTAATCTACGCACTTCTTTAGCCACGAGACCTTCGAGGGTTTCGTTAACCATGTGCATGACTTTTTGATGAGTCTTTTCATCTTCGTATTTACGTGTATCGTAATCATCTAAAATTTCGTTTTCGATAGCATCGATAGCATCTTGTCTTTCGAGTTTATCAAAGATAGAGATGGCTTTCTTTAAGCGAGCTTCCGCTCTATCGGTGACATCTTTTTCGATTTCAGGATCACATTGATATAATTCAATTTCTCTTTTTGGTTTGCCAATTTCTTTAATGATTTCTTTTTGCCATTGGCAGAGTTTTTTGATAGCTTCGTGACCAAACATTAAAGCGTCGAGCATATCTTCTTCGCTCACTTGGTCAGCGCCAGCTTCAACCATGTTGATAGCTTCTTCAGTACCAGCAACCGCTAAGTTGATATCACTAGCTTCTTTTTCTGCCACTGTTGGGTTAATAATGAACTTACCATTCACTCTACCAACATAGACACCGGCGATTGGGCCATCAAATGGAATATCGGAAATGCCTAATGCTAAGGAAGAACCTAACATAGCGGTCATTTCTGGTGTGCAGTCTTGGTCAACGGACATCACGGTGTTGACGATTTGGACTTCGTTACGGAAGCCTTCGGAGAACATTGGTCTAATTGGACGGTCAATGAGTCTCGCTGTTAAGGTGGCATGTTCCCCTGCACGCCCTTCTCTTCTTAAGAAGGAACCAGGAATTTTGCCAACTGCGTATTGCTTTTCTTCATAACCAACTGTTAATGGGAAGAAATCACCTTCTTTAGGTTCATCTGAGCAACACGCTGTGGAAAGAACGACTGTTTCGTTTAATCTGACTAAGACAGCGCCATCAGCTTGTTTAGCGATTTCGCCGGCTTCAACAACGAACTTCTTTCCTTCGAATTCTAATTCGAATACTCTTTTCATTTTTTTACCTCTTTTTAAAATTTAACCGAAGTTATTATACATGAAGCATTAACATAGTTAAACACTTAATGTGAAAAATGCCGATATTCATTAAAAAAGCCCTACTTTTTTGCTAAAGTAAACCTATTTTGTAAGAAAAAAACCGCATTTAAGCGGTTTTCTTTCTCTAAGCTGATAACTTATTTTCTTAAACCTAAATCAACGATGAGTTTAAGATAAGCATCACGATCGGTTCTGACTAAGTAGTCTAAGAGACTTCTTCTTTGACCGACGAGAATCATTAAGCCACGTTTGCTAGCGGCATCTTTATGATTCTTCTTTAGGTGAGCGGTTAAGGCTTTGATTTGTTCGGTTAATAAGGCAACTTGAACTTGGACAGAACCAGTGTCTTTTTCATTTTTACCGTACTTCTTAACGAGCTCGGCTTTTCTTTCTTTGGTTAACGCCATTGAAATACCCTCCTAATTCTTTTCTTAACTTATCTCCGGGAATAACGTTAGGGACTCGTTTATCCTAGGGAAAAGTCGCACTGAATATTTTATATTCTTTTTACACTATTGCAAAGTGTTTTTTACTTTTTCTTCGTCTTTGAGTAATTGCTCTCTTAATTCTTCGAATGTTGCGAACTGAATTACTGGTCTGATATATGAGACAAAGTCTACATATATTTCTCTACCATAGAGCACTTCATTAAAGTCAATAATATGCACTTCAATGATTGGGTTTAAGAGTTGATTAATCGTTGGATGAGTACCCACGCAAATCATCGCTTTCCTCTTACGATTTAAGAAATAGGCATAACCCATGTAGACACCTTCTTTTGGGAAAACATAGGTGTAATTTAACTCTAAATTTGCGGTTGGGAAATTGATTTTTCGGCCATTGCCTTTTCCTTCAACAACTAAACCACTGATACGGTATGGGCGACCTAATAATTTTGAGGCTTGTTCCACTTCTCCAGCTTCAACGAGTTGTCTAATTTTCTTCGATGAAATCTTCATATTATCAATCTTTTGAAGTGGGACAACTTCGACATCAAAGAAACGGCTTAAATACGCTGCATCACCTTCACCACCGACACCGAAATTATAGTCTTCACCCACAAAGATTTTGCGGGGATTAAGTGGTTTTAAAACGCGATCAATAAATTCATCTTTAGTGACTTTTAAAGTTTCTTTATCAAAGTGCATGAGATAAAGGAATTTAACTCCCATATCTTCAAGGAAGTCCGCTTTATCAAATGTGGAAGTTAAGGAATAATTCTCTTTTTTGCCTAGTAAGAAAGCAGGGGCTAAATCGAATGTCATGACCCCGACTGGATAGCCTTCATCTAAAGCTTTTTGAATGAGGTGTTGATGACCAAGATGGAGACCATCGTAGAAACCTAAGCATAAAACGAGGTCTTTATCATTGGCTGGTGTTTCGTTGATATAGAAATCAATTATCTTCACGGTTAATACCTCTTACACATTCATAATAACCTAATTCGCTATATTTATAAATAGCGATAGCGGTTTTTTTATCGTCGATTACACAGAATGTATCTAGTGTTTCTGGGAATAACTTTAAGGAGAGTTTACCACCATGTCTGGCTTTCTTAAGTTCAACTTCATTAGGTAAATACATAAGTGGTAAGAACTTTTGGATTATCTCACTAGTAGGGATTAATTTATCAGTGGTTAAATCTTTTATTTTACTTGCCATTTCCACATTTAAATCGAGTATTTCTGTTCTTCTTAAGGAAGTGAGATGC
>JBGUGI010000134.1:0-3672 GCA_045111495.1 Bacilli bacterium
CTCCTCCGTCAAGGTCATAATCAATCGAATAGTGAATAATTCTCCATTCAGCATTTAATGTCATATCCTCCGTGACGGAATAACCTAAAAAAGACCACTGTTCTCCTTGATAAGTCCATCCCAAGAATTCATATCCAGGTCTAGTTGGGTCTTCTGGCTTTTTAGCTTTATAACTATGCTCGACTTTTTGAGAATCGACTGGAGTGCCTCCGTTACTATTAAAAGAGACAGTGTACATTTTTACAGTCTGTTCACTAGAAGAATCATCAATAAAAGAGCTACTTTCAGAAGATGATATGCTTGCCGCTGTTGAACCACAGGATGAAAGAACGGGTGCAAAAACAAGAAGAATCGATAAAAGAAATTTCTTTTTCATAAGTCAAATCACCTCAAGTAAAGATTATTTCTATCCCGGGAGTTTCATATGATAGATAAATTCTCTTTTATTATAGTATTAATTTAGAAATGTAACAATTTTGTTGCTACTCAACAAACAACAATTTAGCGTTTACTAATTGCGAATTTGACAACTTGCTCAAGTAAAGAGAATAAAAGCATGAAGATAATAGCGAACAACGCATAAGCAAAAACACCTGTTAAATTTGTGGGATCTTCTTGTTGGACGTAGTGGATGACACTACCTAAACCATTACGGGTATAACCAGTAATGACTTCCGCCATAATCTCAATTTTAAAAGATAAGGAAAAACTTGAAACAATACCGACAATAATATAGGAAAGAGATAATGGTAGTTTTATAAATAAAACTCTTTTGAAATATCCCGCTCCATCAACTTCAGATGCTTCGATAACTTGCTTATCAACCTTTTTAATGCCACCTGCCACTGCTTCATAAAGAATAGGAAAGCAAATGACAAAGACGACAAGAATAGGGGCGTTCTTCGGTGCTACAAGGACCACAAATAAGAACACTAAAACAACTGTTGGAATACTTTTAATCACGGTCATCAATGGTTTTAAGAAATCATAAAATGCCTCATGATTGCCCGCTAGTATGCCAGTTATTAAAGCCAAGACAAAGGAGATAGCAAAACCCACAAACATTCTTAAGAATGTATAGCCTAAACATTTATAAGAATATGGATCTTGTAATAACTCTCCAAACTTAGCAAATGTTTCTATTGGAGAAGGAAAAATTCCTCCGTTGACATCAAAGCACAACGAAAGAATTATCCATAAAGCAATAACGAATAAAATGCCTAAGGCAAAGAGTACAAATTTATTAGAAATAAACTTCCTCATCAAAACCCTCAATACCAAAGAGCTTTAAGAAGGTTTCAACAGCTTCTTTATTATTGATTGCACGTTCGAAACCTAAACCCATGCCGTTGTTGTTTTTAGTGACTGTAGTCGCCATAGCTGGTGCAATGCCGTACACTGTTTGAGCATCTTGTGCATCCTTTAAGGCTTCTTGAATCACTTCAGGATTCTTAATAGCAGCGTCAATATCCGCTTTTAAAGAATCTAAGAATGATGTAACAACTTTTCTATCAAGGCTCTTCTTAACAAAGACAGAGGCTTGGAATAAAGCTTGATTGTTTGATTTTTCTTTATACTTAGCTTGCATATCAGCGTAGACTGCATAACCCTTATCCGCATTCTTATTTAAGACTGTGGTTAAGACAGGTTGGGCTAGTAAGACATAGTTAGGAACAATGTTGTTACCTGTTTCTGCATCCGCAAAGAAACCAGCGTTAACTGCCGCAGCAGCGTCACTAACAGCAGAGACATAATGAATGTTGCTGTTATAGTCGTCACCATAAACATAATGGAAAACTTTATCTGGGACATTACCTTTTTGGAAAAGGAGAATTGTGTCATCAGCGTCTAATGTCTTGTTAGTGTCATTGTTCATGCTTACGAGATAGAAGTTACCAAATGTGATAGTTGCAGCAATTTGATATTCTGCTTTCTTGTTTAAGATGGCTTGCATGCCAGCGTTAGTTGGTAAGACAACAACATCTTTTTGGCCAGTAACCATTTGAGGGATGATACCTTCTGCAGGATTTGAGTTTGTTTCAAATCTTTCGCTACCGGAATAGTTATAGAACGCTAAAGCTGGAGCGCCTGTTGGGGTGATGATGCTTAATGATGTACGATCGAACTCCCCTGTACCTTGATTAGAACTGTTAGTATTGCATGCAGTGAGCGCGAGGGCGACTGCAATAAATGATAAATATTTTTTCATTTTTGAATTCCTCCGTTGTAATTATACAGGAACGATTTATAATAAAATGTGATTGAGGTCACACAAATATTATGAAAATTCCACTTTTACGAGTATTAAGCAAAAAAGAACATAAGCTAGTGAATGGTTATCAAGTAACCAAAAATAGCATTATCGCCCATGAAGGTGATGTCTGCGAGAACATCGGTATCATTGTCTCAGGTAAGATTGATATTGTCTCATATGCCTTCAAAGGAAAAGAGATGCTTCTTAACTCTTTAAAAGCGGGAGATATTTTTGGTTACAATTTAATCTTCTCTAGTGACCCGGTGTATCGCGGTGATGTCATTGCTAAAGAAAAGTGCGTCATCGCATTTATTAATAAAGAGAACTTAGTCTTCTTATTACAAAACAACCAAGACTTCTTAAAACTATATTTACAAGCACAATCAGACTTTGGTAAATCTCTTAACGCTAGGATTCAACTCTTATCATTTACTAACGCTGAAGAAAGATTATTTTATTACGCTAGTAAAAACGATAACGTTATCATCTTCAAAAACGTTACCGCATTAGCCGCTCAAATCGGCATTCAAAGAGAAACTTTATCTCGTCTTTTAACGAGTTTAGTAAACCGCCATCTCATCAAAAAAGAGAAAGGAAAAATTACATTTATAAAGAAAAGGCGCTAACCTACTTGTTAACGCCGTAAATCTCTAATAAGTTTTCGTAAAGTGCTAATCTAGTTGCTAGGCCAACGCCACCAGGAACTGGGGTTTGAAGTCCAACTGGAAGATTAGGAATTGCGTCACCTTTTAGACCTTCTTCAGTTCTAGAAATGCCAACATCGACAATGACGGCATCTTTTTTATAAGTGAAGCGATTATCTAAGAAACCAGCTTTACCAATCGCAACTACGATAACATCTGCGTGAGCGATATAGAAAGCCATATCTTCAGGAGTGGTTTTGCTATGCAAAACAGTCACATTCATATTTTCTTTAAGCAAGAGTTTAGCCATTGGTTTACCGACGATATTACTACGTCCAATAACTACAGCGTTCTTACCTTGCATTTGGATCTTTTCAAAATGTAAGTAGTTGATAATACCTTTTGGAGTACATGGAATAAGTGATGATAATGGATGGAAACCATCGACGTCTTTTTTAGGATCAACCGCTAATTTAATGGTCTCTTCATCGATACCTTTTGGTAAAGGCATTTGCACGATAAAGCCATCATGAATGTCATCATTATTTAATGTATCGATAACCTTCAATAGTTCTTCTTGAGTTGTTTCCAATGGTAACTTAATGAGGTCAGCTTTGATACCTAATTCATCAGCGTCTTTTAGTTTACCGCGGACGTAGGCATAGCTTGCTGCGTCTTCATTAACTTGGACGATAGCAATGCATGGTTTTCTATCTAAACCAGAAACTAGATTTTTAATCTCTTCTTTACGAAGAGCAACGTATTCTTTAATGG
>JBGUGI010000135.1:0-2800 GCA_045111495.1 Bacilli bacterium
TATATGGTAACTTATTGAGTAAAACTCAATATGCCTTCGCTGATGCCTATTTCTCTTATGATTTGTCATTAAGTGAAATTGCCGAAGCTCACGATGTGAGTAGAAGCGCAGTGGAGGACGCCATTAAAAAAGCTCTTAAAAAATTAGATGATTATGAAAAAGAGCTCAAAGTATTAGAGAAGAATGAAAAGATTCTCGACCTTATCGTTAAGGCTAAAGACGCTGAAGGCGATGAGAAAAAACAAGCATTAGAAGAGATAGAAAGGATTATTTATAGTTATGGCATTTGAATCATTAACTGAACGCCTTTCTGGCATATTTAAAAAGATCCGTGGCCAAGCCCGTTTAACAGAAAGCAACATGGAGGACATGCTTAAAGAAATCCGTGTCGCTCTTTTAGAAGCTGATGTTAATTACAAAGTCGTTAAAGAATTCACTAATAACGTCAAAGAAAAGGCTTTAGGCCAAGATGTATTAAGTAAACTTAATCCAAGCCAAATGCTCGTTAAAATCGTCCATGACGAATTAATTGAGTTATTAGGTAGTGATGATAGTGAAATTAACTATCAAACTGGCCGTCCAACAATCATTATGCTTGTTGGTTTACAAGGCAGTGGTAAAACCACAACCGCAGGTAAGCTTGCTTATTTATTAAAAAACAAACTCAAAAAGAAAGTCTTATTAGCCGCTTGTGACGTCTATCGTCCAGCCGCTATTGACCAATTAGATCAAATTGCTAAATCCGTTGGTGTCGATATCGTCAATATGGGTACAAAAGTTAACCCAGTTGATATCGCTAAAGCAGCAAAGAAAAAAGCTTATGATGATGACTATCATGTTTTAATCATCGATACCGCTGGTCGACTCCAAATCGATGAAACATTAATGGATGAATTAAACAACATTAAACATGATGTTGAACCACAAGAAATCCTCTTACTTGTTGACGCCGCTGCTGGTCAAGATGCAGTGAACGTCGCTAATGCCTTTAATGATAAAATATCATTAACAGGTTGCATTATGTCTAAATTAGATGGCGATGCTCGTGGTGGTGCCGCTCTTTCAATTAGACATATGACTGGTGTCCCAATTAAATTCACTGGTGTTGGTGAAAAAGTCACTGATTTAGATATCTTCCATCCAGATCGTATGGCGGATCGTATCTTAGGTATGGGCGATGTCATGACTCTTGTGGAAAAAGCCCAACAAGAATTAGATGAAAAAGAAGTAAAACATTCAATGAACAAGATGATGTCTGGTTCATTCGATTTAAACGATATGCTCGCACAAATGAAACAAATCAATAAACTCGGTTCATTAGGCGGTATCTTAAAGCTCCTTCCAGGTATTCCAAAGATTACTCCTGAACAACAAGAGATGGCGGAAAGAGAAATGCGTAACTTTGAAGTTATCATTAACTCCATGACTAAGGAAGAAAGAAAACATCCTGAATTATTTAAATTCTCTCGTAAACAAAGAGTGGCTAACGGTTCTGGTAAGACCATGCAAGATATTAATAAGGTCTTAAAGAAATACGAGCAAATGAAAGAAATGATGAAGAAAATGGAGCAATACCGTAAGACCGGAAAAATGCCTCCAGGTGGCTTAGGCGGCATGGGTGGCATGGGCGGTTTAGGTGGCTTCCCAGGTATGTAAAAAAAGAGTGAGGAATTTAACCTCACTTTTCTTTTATAAACTTTTTGCCTTTTTCAATGGCGTCCTTTTCCCATTTTGGAGTTTCATCGCTCTCAAGTTCATCCATTAATTTCTTTTCTTGCTTACTTAATGGATAGTTCTTTAATAGGTCTGGACGATATTCTTTTGTGAGCTTAAGAGATTGTTTTTTACGCCACTTCTCAATTGCTCCATGATTGCCAGAATAAAGGATATCTGGAATATAGTCACCATCATATTCAAATGGTTCGCTATATTGTGGATATTCAAGTAAGCCGTTTTCAAATGATTCATCAACAATAGAATCTGCGGCAATAACTCCATCTAATAATCTAATAATGGAATCAGAGATAATTTCCGCGCCAATTTCTCCACCAGTAAGAATGTAATCACCAATGGACACTAATTCATCGATATATTTATTAATGCGTTCATCAGTACCTTCATAATGACCACAAATAAGGATCAAGTGTTCATAGTTCTTAGCGAAATAACGAGCACGTGCTTGGTTATATGTCTTTCCACGTGGTGAAAGTAAAATGACGTGACTGTTTTCTTTTCTCACGCTCTTTAAGCAGTCGATGACTGGTTGACATTTCATAATCAAACCAGCGCCTCCACCGACTGGTGCGCTATCAACGCGACCATACTTATCAGTGGTAAAATCTCTAATATTAACAATTTCAATCTCAACTTGTTGTTTAGCAATCGCGCGTTTGATAATTGAATTGGTTAAAAAGCCATCAAAGAATTCAGGGAATAATGTGAGGATGCTTATTTTCATAACATACCTCCAATTACATTAATCTCAATTTCCTTTTTGTTAATATCAACTCTTCTAATAAAAGCTTTAACGAATGGTACGAAGAAGTCTTCTTTGCCCGCTCTTTTTACTCTTAACGTGAGTTGTGCTGGGAATTCTTCAACTTCTTTAACAATGCCTAATTCTTGACCTTTTTCATCAATAACTTTGCAACCTACAAGGTCCACAAAGTAATAGGTGTCTTTGTCCATGAAATCGTAGTCTTTTAAAGCTTGAATTTCATAGCCTTTGAATTCTAAAGCTTCTTCCTTAGAGTTGATGCCTTGAACTTTAACGAAATCGAATTGTCCGCTGCTTCTATAA
>JBGUGI010000136.1:0-13484 GCA_045111495.1 Bacilli bacterium
TCCTTAATTAACGCGATTGATAGTAACTATGAAAGAGCCATTGGTGAATACTCTATGGCCTTAGGAAGAGGTAAACACCAGACTAAAGAAGTCATCCTCTTACCATATTTAGGAGGCTATATCGCTGACACTCCTGGATTCTCATCATTAGAGTTAAATCTCTATAAAGAGGACCTCGCAGCGTTCTTTCCCGGTTTCTATTCTTTATATAATAAATGTTATTTTGCAAATTGCTTGCACTTAAGTGAAAATAGGTGTGCAATAAAAGAGAAGGTAGCCTCAGGTGAGATTTCATCTCTTGCCTATGACTGCTATAAAAAGTTATCAGAAGAAGCAATATTCAAAAAAGAGAGGTACGCAAAATGAAGAACATCATTATTTCCCCATCAATCTTATTATGTGATTATCTTCACTTAGAAAAAGAATTGGAAAAAATGAAAAATGCGGGCTGTGAAGGGGTCCACCTAGATGTCATGGATGGACACTTCGTTCCAAACATCTCTTTTGGCAATCTCTTCTTTGAAAGACTGTTTACAAAAATCAACTTCACTAAAGACGTTCACCTCATGGTTAACGATCCAATGAGCTTTGTCAAAAAGTTCGCTAAAGTTGGCGCTGACTATTTAACCTTCCATTATGAAGCTTGTAAAAACGATGAAGAGGTTGAAGCAGTCATTAAAGAAATTCATAAAAACAAAATGAAAGCGGGCTTATCTATTAAACCAGCTACTCCAGTTGAAAAGATATTCCCATTCCTTGATAAATTAGATCTCGTCCTTGTTATGAGTGTTGAACCAGGTATGGGTGGACAAAAGTTCCTCCCAGAATCACTCGATAAGATTAGCGCTCTTATTAACGAAATCGTTGAAGTGAGAAGTAGTGCTTTAATCTCCGTTGATGGTGGTATCAATGATGTCACTGGTAAGGATTGCCTCAATATGGGCGCTGATGTTTTAGTGGCTGGTAGTTACTTATTCAGTGCTCCAAATTTCCAAGAAAGGTACGATAGTTTAATTAAGTAAGATGCCTGGATTACTCCCTCTTTGCATTTTTATCGTGACTCTCACATTCTTTGTGGGTGGATATTTCTTTTCATCAACTTTTTACTTTAAGAAGTTTGATGTGAAATATTCTTTTAAAAGAATGTTCCCATATGAGTTTAACTATCCTAACGCTTTTAAAAACAACATATACGGCAATATTGCCTTTATTATTTCTATTATCGGTTCAATTGCCTTTTATATCTATTATTTAAATACACAAGTTACAAATAACAGTGTTCCAACATTCGTATTAGTAGTTGTCGCATTCTTAATCTCTGTTACTATATGTTGCTTACTCTTCATGCCATTACAGTTTTTAAGAATGCATATAATGATGTCTACCTTAACCATGGTGTGTGCCTTTGCCATGCCAGCGTTAAGCTGTTCAATTATCTTTCCACAGTTTAGAGATGCAGTGGGTGATAATAAAATCGTTTATTTAGTGGCGTTTATAGTGGGCGCCATTATGTCATTAGCAATGTTAGTGTTCCTTCTTAATCCGCGCGCGACATATAGAATTTATATGGACAGAAACGAAGATAAAGATGGTAACGTCACCATGATCAGACCAAAGTTCATTCCGATGGCCTTTAATGAGTGGTGGGCAATCTTCACTTTTATACTGTCACCAATTCCGTTATTAATTACGACTTTTATAGCATAAAAAAATGACTCATTCCGAGTCGTTTTTTTATCTTGTCTTTTAGTAAAAAGATTAGCGATCCTTATATTGTTTGTTAAGACTACGATATGCTCTTGTAGACATACGAATGCGCATTTCTTTGCCATCAACAACAACAGTGCGAACTTGGAGATTAGCGTTCCATCTACGACGAGTAGCTCTTAATGAGTGGGAACGGTTGTTACCGCTTAATGGACCTTTACCTAATACTGGACATACTCTTGACATATCTTGTCCTCCTATTTTGTTGCCGATATATATTATCATAAGATAAAACCCATATCAACAAGAAAAATTGAAAAATGTTTAATATTGAAAATTTAGATTTTCACATTAAATAGAGGCTAGAGAATAACAAGAGTAATAAGTTAACCTATAATTTAACGTTAGGATAACGGCGTTTGAACTCTTCTTCACTTAAGAGATTATTACATCTTTTAAGCATTGTTTTGTATATTTCACCATTCTTATCAAAGGGTAAATAACGTGCATCCCCTCTATTAGTGGCAAAGCATAGAATCTTTCTTCTTTCAGATTGCTCTTTATCGATATACACTACATCGGAGTAGTTATAGTACATGTTTTTAAAGCTTCTGACCACAACGATATATTTGTTTTCAATGACATAAAAATTACGTTTAAGTGAGAGCACTAACATGAGAATGGAAACTGCGACAAACACTAAAATGACCATAATTTGAATAGGCCCAAACTTAGTGAATAAGAATAAATTGATACAAGATAAGAACAAAAGAGCCGCAAAGATTAGATCCATGATGATGAATAATCTGATTGTTCTTTTAATATCGACTTTTACTTTCATGCCGTTATTATAACAAGTTAGAATAAACTAGCAAAAATGTTTTTCATGGGTATACGCGTAATGCTATACTATATACATACATAAGGAGCATATTATGTCACATAATGTCGTAGCGATGATACTCGCTGGCGGTAAAGGCACTAGATTAGGTCTTTTAACTAAGAAAATGGCCAAACCTGCAGTCTCTTTCGCAGCTAAGTATCGTATTATTGATTTTCCACTTAGCAACTGTGCCAATAGTGGTATTAACAGAATTGGTGTTTTAACCCAATACGAACCTACTTTACTCGATACCTATATTGGTAATGGTGAAAAGTGGGGTTTTAATGGTGTCCACTCACTTTTAACTTCCATCGCTCCTCGTCAAACAGACGAAGGCGCTAACTGGTATAAAGGTACAGCAGATGCTATTACTCAAAACATTGAATTCTTAGATAGTTTATCTCCAGATTACGTTTTAATTCTTTCTGGTGACCATATCTACAAAACAACTTATAACGAAATGATTGATTTACACGCTGATAGCGGTGCAGATGCAACTATCTCCGTTATTGAAGTCGATCCAAAAGAAGCTAGTAGATTTGGTATTATGGCGGTTGATAAAACTGACCGTATCGTTGAATTCCAAGAAAAACCAAAACATCCAAAGAGCAATTTAGCCTCCATGGGTGTCTACGTCTTCACTTGGAAAGTCTTAAGAAAGTATTTAATCGCTGATAGAGATTTAGATACAAACCATGACTTCGGTGGTGATATCATCCCAACAATGTTAAATAATGGTTTGAAGCTTCAAGCTTATAGATTTAAAGGTTATTGGAGAGACGTTGGCACTCTTCAATCATTACATGAAGCCAACATGGACGTCGCTCTTGATAGAAGTGATTTACATTTCTACGGTGATATGTCCACGCGTATATATACAGAGGATACATATTCCTTACCTCACTATTTAGGTAAGCAAGCCTCTATTAAATCATCCATCGCTAACCAAGGCGCGATTATCTTAGGTAAAGTCAATTCTTCCGTTATTTCTAATGAAGTTTTAATTGAAGAAGACGCTATTGTTGATCGCTGTGTCGTGATGGAAGGCTCCGTTATTAAAAGAGGAGCCAAGATTTCTAACGCCATTGTTGCTCCTAATACCATTATTGAAAGTGGCGTAGAAGTTAATTTAAACAGTAAAGAAATTGCCTTAGTTGGCGGAAAGGTGACTCGTTAATATGGCAAAAATAGTTGGTATTTGTGACTTACACGATGCTCCACATCTTGGTAAGTTAACTGAAAAACGTCCAATTGGTACTGTCTCTTTCTTAGGAAGATATGGTCTTATGGACTTTGCGTTATCTAATTTCTCTAACTCTGGTATTGATCGTGTTTCTATCTTGGTCGACCGTCATCTCCATAGTGTGGTTTCTCACGTAAGAGATGGTTCTATTTGGGTCAATAACACTAAGACAGGCACACAACGCATTTTCTATAATGAAAATGTTCCAAGCCATAAATTCAATACAGACATTAATAATTTATTATCTAACCGCTTACACTTTGAAGGTTTAGATTGTGACTATGTTGTCGTTGCTAACTCCTTCTTCCTAGCGAGCATGGATTTTAGAAAATATGTCGATATGCATATTGAATCTGGTAATAAGATTTCTCTTATTTATAAGAGAGTGAAAAATGCAAAAGAAGAATTCTTAAACTGTGATGTTGTTAAAACAGAAAACCATCTCGTTAAAGACTTTGCGATTAACTTAGGTACCGCTAAAGAAGCACAAATCTCTCTAGAGGTCTTTATCTTCGATTACAAAACACTCGTGGAACTCATTAATAAAACAAGAGAAATTTCCACCTTGTTTAATATTCGTGACTTGGTCAATTACTGTGCGACTAACGGCTTATACGCTGTTAACGCCTTCTCTTTTGATGGCTATGTCGCCCCAATCTTAACATTTGATAACTTTGTTAAATACTCAAGAGAACTTCTTTCTTATGACGTAAGAAAACAACTCTTCAAAGAAGATTGGCCAATTTATACAACCACACACAATACTCCTCCAGCCTTATATGGAGAAAAAGCTGTTGTCGAAAATTCTTTCGTTTCCAACGGTTCAAGAATTAAAGGCACAGTCATTAATTCCATCCTTTCTCGTGATGTTATCGTCGAAGAAGGAGCGGTGGTCAAAAACTGTATTCTCTTCAGTGGCACTAAAGTCGGTAAAGGCTCACACCTTGAATATGTTGTAGCCGATAAGAATGTCAAGATTAGAGAAGTCCGCGATGTCGCGGGTGATGAAGACCACTTCATGTATATTAGTTTTGGAGCAAATATTTAAAATGAAAATAGCCATGGTTGCCAGCGAAGCACGCCCATTTTGTAAAACGGGTGGTTTGGCTGATGTCGTTTATTCCCTTTCAAAAGAATTAGTGAAAATGGGGGAAGATGTTTGTATCTTTTTACCATTTTATGATAGTATACGTCGTCAAATCTCTGAGAAGGCTTTAAAGAAAGCCGCGTCTTTTAAGACGCATATGTCTTGGAGAAAACAAAATGTCGATGTCTATCAATTAGTTTGCGAAGGTATTAATTATTACTTTATTGAAAATCAACAATATTTCGAAAGAGGCCATATCTATGGTGATTTCGATGATGGTGAAAGATTCGCCTTCTTCACAATGGCGGTCAAACAGTTCATGCTCACTAAGCGCATGTATCCAAACATCATCCACGTCCATGACTGGCAAGCGGGTATGCTTCCATGCGTCTTACGCGTCGATGATGAATGCCGTGAAAAGTTTGCAAAAACCAAATTTGTTTTCACCATCCATAATCCAGCCTTCCAAGGCTTAATGCCTAAATTCACCTTAGGTGATTTCTATAACTTAACCGATGAGTACTATGATAACGGTTCAGTGCGTTTTAAAGATCAAGTCTCCACTTTAAAAGCGGGTATTGTCTATGCGAATAAAATCACAACCGTTTCTCCAACTCACCATCTTGAACTATTAACTCCTGAAGGTGGGATGGGTTTAGACCAAGTTTTAAGATATAGAGAATGGGATTTTTCTGGCATTTTAAACGGTATTGATTATTTAGAATTTAATCCTAACGAAGATAGACAAATCGCTAAACCATATACAGAAAAGAACTTAGTTAGTGGTAAAAAAGCTAACAAAGAAGCTTTAATGAATCAATATGGTTTAAAGAACACTAAAGGACCATTATTCTCTTTAGTTACTCGTATTACCTGGCAAAAAGGATTTGACATCATTTTCCCAGCGGTTGAAGAGTTAATTAAAAGAGGCGCAAGCATTTTTATGCTTGGAAGTGGTGAATCTCAATATGAAAAGAGATGGGAAGAATTAAGAAGTAGATATCCAGAACAAGTTGGTATCTTTATCGGCTATAGCGATAACCTGGCTCATAAGGTTTACGCCGCTAGTGACTTCTTTATCAAGCCATCCTTATTCGACCCATGTGGTCTTGGCCAAATGATTGCTCAACGATATGGTGCCTTACCAATCGTCCGCCGGACAGGTGGCTTAAAAGACAGTGTTATTTGCTATGACGGAAGTAACGTTGAAACTAGTAATGGTTTTGGTTTTGATGCTTATAGCATTTATGAGATGAATAGAACCGCTCAATATGCTTTTGACATCTATGAAAATAAGAAAATCCTTCATCAATTGATGAAAAATGCCATGGTTACTGATAATTCATGGTTGAAGAGTACATTAGAATACATTAAACTTTATAAGGCGCTTGTTAAATAACAAGCTTAACTTAAAAGGAAGTGTATATTATGGGATTCAATCATCGTGAAATCGAAGCCAAATGGCAAAAGTATTGGGAAGAACATCAAACATTTAAAACAGACGTCTGGGATTTCTCTAAACCTAAGTTTTATGCTTTAGACATGTTCCCTTATCCAAGTGGTGTGGGTTTACACGTTGGTCACCCAGAAGGTTATACCGCTACTGATATCATTAGCCGTATGAAAAGAATGCAAGGCTACAACGTTTTGCACCCAATCGGCTACGACTCTTTTGGTTTGCCTGCGGAACAATACGCTATTCAAACAGGTAATAACCCAGAAGGTTTCACCCAACAAAATATTGAATACTTCACTAAACAGTTAAAACACATCGGTCTTGATTATGACTGGGATAGAGTCATTCTTACCAGCGATCCAAAGTTCTATCATTGGACACAGTGGATTTTCAAAGGCTTATTTAAAGATGGCTACGCTAAATATATTGATATGCCAGTTAACTGGTGCGAAGAGCTCGGTACTGTCTTAAGTAATGACGAAGTCATTGATGGTAAGAGTGAAAGAGGTGGCTATCCAGTTATTAGAAAGAACCTCAAACAATGGGTTATCGACCAACCAAAATTCGCTGAAAGATTACTTGAAGGCTTAGATAGGATTGATTGGCCAGAAAGCACAAAAGAAATTCAAAGAAACTGGATTGGTAAATCCATTGGTGCTGAAATTAGATTCAAAGTTGCTAATAGTGAGGAATCTTTCGTAGTCTTTACTACCCGTGCTGATACATTATTTGGTTGCACCTATTGCGTCCTTTCTCCAGAACACTCTTTAATTAAGAAGATTATGAGCAAAGAACAAGAAAAAGACGTTCTTGCTTATATTGAAGAAGCGAGCAAAAAGAGTGAAATTGAAAGAACCTCTTTAAATAAAGAAAAGACCGGTTGCTTTACTGGTGCTTATGCAATTAATCCCGCTAACGATAAATTAGTGCCTATTTATATTTCAGATTATGTCTTATCTAGCTATGGTACAGGCGCCATTATGGCGGTTCCAGCCCATGATAGTAGAGACTATGCTTTCGCTAAGAAATATGGTTTAGATATCATCCAAGTCTTAGAAGGTGGCGACATTTCTAAAGAAGCTTATGAAGAAGATGGTACACACATTAATTCTGGTTTCTTAAACGGTATGAACAAAGAAGACGCCATTAATAAGATGATTGATTTCTTAAAAGAAAAAGGCATTGGCGAAAAGAAAGTTAACTATAAATTTAGAGAATGGATCTTTGCTAGACAAAGATACTGGGGTGAACCAGTCCCTGTTGTCCATTTAGACAATGGTGAAGTTCACGCTTTAGATGATGATGAATTACCATTAGTCTTACCAGAACTTGATGACTATAAAGGTCATAACGGTCAAGCACCTTTAGAAAACGCTAAAGAGTGGAAAGAATATAACCATAATGGTTTACACGGTAAACGTGAAACAAGTACTATGCCAGGTAGTGCGGGTTCATCTTGGTACTTCTTAAGATATGTTGACCCACACAACGATAAGATTTTCTGTGATAAGAAACTCGCGGATCACTGGTTACCTGTTGACCTTTATATCGGTGGACCAGAACACGCGGTTGGTCATTTAATCTATTCCCGTATTTGGACTAAATATTTATACGATAAAGGCTATATCAGCTTTGATGAACCGTTTAAGAAACTCGTTCACCAAGGCATGATTTTAGGCGCTAATAACATTAAAATGGGTAAGCGTTATCCAGAATTCGTCGTTAACCCATTAGATGTCTGTGAACAATATGGTGCGGATACTCTCCGTATTTATGAAATGTTCATGGGACCTCTTGAAGCGAGTAAGCCATGGTCTAACCAAGGCGTCGAAGGCGCTCATAAATTCTTAGAAAGAGTCTACCGTATTATTATTGAAAACGGTATTGTCACTGAAGAAGATACACCAGAACTTGATTTGATTTACAATCAAACAGTCAAGAAAGTCAGCGAAGACTATGAAAACCTTTCATTCAATACCGCGATTAGCCAAATGATGATCTTCATCAACGAAGTCTATCGCGTGAATAAATTAAGCAAGAAATACGCTGAAGGATTTGTCAAACTCATCTCTTGTATTTGCCCACATATCGGTGAAGAAATGTGGCAACTCCTTGGTCATAACGAAACAATCGCTTTTGCGGAATGGCCAAAGTATGATGAATCCAAATTAGTGCTTAACACTATTAAGATGGGTGTTTCCGTTAACGGCAAAGTCAGAGGCGAACTTGAAATCGCTAAAGACGAAGACGATGAAGTGGTGAAACAAGCTGCTTTAGCCCTTGAAGGTGTGAAACGTAATCTTGAAGGTAAAGAAGTCAAGAAAATCATCGTCGTTAAAAACCGTATTGTGAATATCGTGGCTATCTAATATGAATATTTGTGTTGATGTGGGTAATTCCACAATTGGTATTGGTGCTTATAAAGATGATGTTCTCGTTGAGAGGCTAACTTTTAACACCGATGATAGATTAACAGATGATGAGTTCTATCTTCTTTTTAAGAAGAGTTTTAATGAACTTGGTTTAAAAGTTAACAAAGTTAATAATGTTATCTTTTCTTCAGTTGTGCCACAAGTCAATTTACCTTTAACAACCGCATTAAAGCAGCTATTTAATAAAGAACCTATCCTCATTGGTCCAGGCACAAAAACCGGTTTATCGATTAAAGTTGATAACCCAATGGAAATCGGCAACGATTTAATCGCTGACTTAGTGAGCGCGAAAGAAAAATATGATTATCCATGTATCATCGCCGATTTAGGTACCGCTAGTAAGATACTATTGCTTGATAAAGTAGGAACATTCTCTGCTTGTTTGATTATGCCAGGCTTAACTTTAAGTGCGCTTTCTTTATCAAATAAAGCAGCGCTTCTTCCGGAAGTATCTTTAATCGCCCCTAAAACAGTCATTGCTAAAAATACATTAAGCGCGATGAATGCGGGCATTGTCTATGGACACGCTGATATGATAAGCGGTCTTATTAATCGTTTAGAAAACGAAATTGGCTACCCATGCAAGCATATTCTTACAGGTGGTGGCGCTATTTATGTGAAGGAAATTCTTGGTGATAGTTTCATCTATGATAAAAATCTCAATCTTGATGGACTAAATATCATTATTAATAAAAATTTAAAGAAGGAGTAGTTATGGAAAAAGATTTTTACAAAAAGCTTACTGCTTCCTATGAAGCGGAAATGATGGAAAATTTAAAAGCTTTCGTCGCTATTGATTCCACATATGACGAATCAACTGTTGATGAAAATAATCCATTTGGTAAAGGCGTTTCAAAAGCCTTACAATTTATCGCTGACCTAGCTAGAAAGGACGGCTTTATTGTAAATAATTACGATAACTATCTCGTTGAAATCTTAACTAACGAATTAGATAAAAACATTACAATTATGGCTCACGCTGATATTGTTCCAGTCGGAACAGGTTGGCCACAAGATCCATTAGAAATGGTGGAAAAAGATGGTTTTTTATACGCCCGTGGTGTCGCGGATGATAAAGGTCCATTACTTTCTTGCTATTATGGCTTAAAAGCCTTAAGAGATAATAACTTACTTGGTAATTATCAAGTTCGTTTCTTAGTGGGTGGTAATGAAGAAAGAGGTAGTGCTTGTATGGAACATTACTTCAAAACACTCAAAAAGAAACAACCAACATATGGTTTCTCTCCAGATAGCGCTTACCCATTAACATATGCCGAAAAAGGTATTATTGGCTTCAAAGTTAAAAAGAAAGTTAGCTTCCCAGAAATCAAATGGATGAAGGGTGGTGTCGCCTCTAATGCGGTTATTGAAAAATGTGAAGTTCTTCTTAAAGAAGATCTCAATCTTATCTCCTATTTAAATGACCAAGAAGCTGATTATTCTTACCTCGCTAAAGGTGAAGAAATGCTTTTAACATTTAATGGTGTTGCTGCTCATGGTTCCATCCCATGGATGGGTAAAAACGCCGCTATGGATGCTGTTAAGTATTTAGGCGAATATTATAAAAACGCTGACTTTAAGAAATTATATGAATTATTAAATGATCCTAGAGGCGAAGGCGTTAACGCTGCCGCTAATAGTGAAAATATGGGTACTAACTCCCTCAATGTTGGTTTATTCTCTTATGAGAATGATGAATTAGAAGTCGTTGTTAACTACCGTCACGTTGAAACCGTGAAAGCGGAAGATATGATTAATAACATCAAAGCAGCTTCTAAACCATTTGAAATTGAAGTGGAAGGTATTTCCCCAATCCTCTTCTATCCAAAGGATAGCGACCTTATTACAACCTTATTAAGAGTCTATCAAGAAGAGACTGGTGATTATGAAACTGAAATCATCGCTTCTGGTGGTGGTACATACGCTAAAGAAGCGGACAATGTCGTCGCCTTTGGTATGGAATATCCAGGACATGATCCAAAAATGCATGGTGTTAATGAAAATACCAAGAGAGAATATCTCGTTGAATCCATGGGTATTTACGCTCACGCCATCGTGGAATTAGGAAAGCTTATTAAGTAATGAGAACAAAATATAAACCTTGGGCCAAACCATTTATCGAAGAACACACTGAAGTGATGTGCCCTTTTGATCAACTTAATAATTATAAAAATTATTATTTAGAAGTTGGTTCTGGAAAAGGTCAATTCCTCGTCAACATGGCGAAAAACCATCCTGATAATTTCTTTATCGGTATGGAATGTAATGTCACATGCGCTGGCTTTACTGCGAAGAAACTCGTGGAAAATGAAATCACCAACGCGAAGCTAGTTTACGCTTATGCCGAACAAGTTTTACCGTTAATTGATGAAGGTAGTGTGAACGGCATTTTCTTAAATTTCTCTGACCCATGGCCAAAGAAAAGACACGCGAAAAGAAGGTTAACTTCTGACTCCTTCTTAAATCAATATTTTCGCATTCTCAAAAAAGGCGCTAAATTGATTTTTAAAACTGATAATTATGACTTATTTACCTACTCATTAGAACTAGTGCAAACTTCCGCGTTTAAACTCGTGGAAGCTAACTATTCTTATGACGGTCATGACCCATTTGATGAGATTACTGAATATGAACCAAGTTTCCGTGAAGAGGGTCAACCAATCTATCGTTTGATTTTGGAGAAGCTATGATTTCTAAATATGGACTAATTAACCATTTCGATAAGATTAATGCTTACTTAAGTATTATCTTTGATGATGTCCCAAAAAACCTTCTTCCAAAGCAAGATGAAGATTTATTAATTTATGAAAAAGACGGTAAGATTTACCGCATCGATATCTTTAATTTAAAGAAGTATGTGAAGATTAGATTCCATGGCTTAATCACTTTACCTAATTATGAACTAATCGCTATCTTAAATGGCTATTTAGGTAAATATGATATTATGCTCATGAGTAAACCTGATTCTGGCTTCTTTATTGAAAAAGATAACGATGTTTACAAAGTAAAAGTGCAAAAAGATACATTAATTTCTAATGGTAGTTTTGTGAAAGATGATCGCTTCGCTACCTATCAAGATTTAGATGAAAATGAACCAAATGAAGAAATCATTTTAAGTAATGACGAAGTAAATGATAACGATATAAATAAAGATTTTTTCCAAATGGAGGAACGTGAAATATGATGGAAGTAGAACTTAAAAAACAAGGTAAGATTTCTCGTCTCACAAACAAAACATTTAATTTCCCAAAAGAATTGGGAGAAGGCTTCTATAGTGCGAACTATTTCTTAAAGAGTCGTAAGATTGTTGCTGAAAACTTAAAAGGCCACACAGTGACCATGCAGTGGTTTCAAAGAAGAGATAACTCAATGCTCTGTGGCGTTGATGAAGCAATCGCTATTCTTCATACCTTTGCCGTTCATCCAGAAGAACTCGTTATTGAAGCTTTAAATGATGGTGATATTATCCAGGCTAATGAACCAGTTTTAAAAGTCACTGGCACATATGAAAATTTCGGCTTTTTAGAATCCGTTATTGATGGTGTCTTAGCAAGAAGAAGTAGTGTAGCCACTAACGTCAAAGAAGTGCTTGATGCAGCAGGCGATACACCAGTCTTCTCAATGGCCGATAGACAAGATGATTACCTCACCCAAGTCGGTGATGGTTATGCCACTTATGTCGCTGGTATTAATCGTGTTAGTACTGACGCTCAAGGTAAATGGTGGGGTGGAAAAGGTATGGGCACCATGCCACACGCTTTAATCCAAATCTGTGGTGGCGATATCATTAAAGCCGCTGATGCCTATGCAAAAACATTCCCAGAAGAACAAGTGACTGCGCTAATTGACTATCACAATAACGTTGTGCGTGATTCCTTATTAATCGCGCGTCATTTAGGTCATAAGTTAAAAGGTGTGCGTGTTGATACATCAAAAGCGCTTATTGACCATTATTTTGATGATAAAGACACAAGTGGTTTTGATCCTCATGGCGTTTGTAAAGAACTCATTATCGCTTTAAGAAAGGCGTTAGATGATGAAGGCTTCAACTACGTTGGAATTACCGTTTCTTCTTCCTTCAACGCTGAAAAGATTAGAGAATGGAAGAAATTAGGTGTCCCAGTCAGTATGTATGGTGTTGGTACATCATTTGTTAATAACATGACATGTGGCTTTACTGGTGACTTAGTGATGCTAGATGGCAAGGGCGAATCTAAAGAAGGTCGCGCTAACTATAAGAACGATAAATTAAAGAAAGTTCCATATCCTATTTATTAATAAAAGAGAAATATTATGGCAGAAAAGAAACCAGTCGCTTTATGGAAAGGCATAGTGGGAACAGCTCTATCAGGAACTGTTCTGCTAGTTTTAGCCCCTTTAATCGTTTTCTTAACAGCATTTAAAGAAGGTACCCCTCTATGGGCACTTGTTACTGTTTATATATGCATTGCAGTTTGCATATTCTCTTTAATAATTAGCATTATCAATCTAAGTTCAGCGATAACTTATAAAAGAATTCAGCCTTCTCAAAGAGAAGATAAAACAGAACTCCTACATCAACTCTTATCTGAAGGAAAGATTACGATAGAAGAATACGATCGCTTAAAGAAATAAAAAAACAACAAAAAAGCCATCCATTTGACTGGATGGCATTTTTATTAAGCTTGATATTAGAG
>JBGUGI010000137.1:0-9474 GCA_045111495.1 Bacilli bacterium
GATACTTTCGGTGATTGCGACAACATCGCGATCATGGAATTTGAATCCTTCATTTTCTGAGGCTTTTAAAACTGAATCGACAACAATTTGTCTTAAGTTGTCACCAGTTTTTAGTACAGGGAGTCTCACACCCCTAGATGTCACACCAACACATCTCATAATAATTTCTCCTCTTATTTTCTATTTCGCATTCTTTTGTTTTTCAAGAATGTTTCTAGCGACATAGACGCCACAGGCTCCCGCTTGGGCTAAGCCACGGGTGAGACCCGCACCATCACCACCAACGTAGAGATTCTTAATATCTTTAACTTCTAACTTGTTATCAATTTGTGGGTGAGCGCTATAGTATTTAGCTTCAACACCATAGAGCAATGTATGCTCAGTAGCGATACCTGGAGTGATGTGGTCTAAGACTTGAATCATTTCGATAATCGCCTGCATGGTTTTTTGTGGTAAGCATAAGGCTAAGTCACCTGGAACCGCTTCTTTTAAGGTTGGTCTCACAAAGCCTTCACGGATACGCTTAACTGTGCTACGTCTGCCTTGTTTGATATCACCAAAGCGTTGGACTAAAACAGAACCACACGCTAATTGGTTAGCTAGCGAGGAGACTTTTAAAGCATATTCGTTTGGTTTTTTGAATGGTTCTTCAAAGTGATGGGTCACTAATAAAGCAAAGTTAGTGTTTTCACTGGATAAAGATGGGTCATTATAAGAGTGACCGTTAACATTAACTACACCTTGATAGTTTTCCATAACGACGTGACCACCTGGGTTAGAGCAGAATGTCCTAACAGTGCTACCAGTGGACGCTTTAAAGATGAACTTACCTTCGTATAAGTTTTTATTAATTTCTTCCATCACCATATTTGGACATTCGACACGGACACCGATATCCACTTGGTTTTGGGTCATTTCGATATTGAATTTTTCGAATAAATCAGTGAGCCATGCACTACCTTCACGACCAACCGCTAATAAGACATAATCAGCATCAATTCTTTCACCGTTATCTAAAATTACACCTTTAACTTGGTTTTCTTCGACGACGATATCCTTAACAGCGGTTGAGAATCTCGCATCAATTTTCTTTTCTAAGTCTAAATAGATTTTAGTTAAGATTTTTAAGTTTTCTTCAGTACCTAAGTGTCTAACTTTGCTATGTAAAAGCTTTAAGCCAACAGACATAGCTTTCTTTTCAATTTCTCTGACTTCTTTGGTATATGGATCAGTGATGACTGGAGTAGCACCATATTTAAGGTTGATTTCATCGACATAGTGAATGAGTTTCATTAATTCATCTTGGTCGATGTAATCTTGTAGCCAACCACCAAATTCAGAAGTGATATTAAATTTGCCATCAGAATAAGCACCAGCGCCACCAAAACCATTAGTGATGGAGCAAGCTGGGAAGCATTCTTGATAGCCTTTGATATTTCTTGGGCACTTTGTTAATTTGTGTTCTAAGACTGGACAGTGTCTCTTTTCAATAGAGAGACCCTTATCTATAAGGAGGACCTTTAATTTTGGGTTTTTGTTGACTAATTCGTAGGCACAAAAATATCCACTTGGGCCCGCACCAACAATCACGACATCGTATTTCATACCGGTATCTCCTTTAAGTCTTTTCCACAAAGAAAAAACACTATTTAAGTATAGATTATGCACGCGTGATTGTTAATATATTTTTGACAATTTTAAGCGAAAGAAAATCGACCTATCTAGGATGTAGTTTAAAGTAATATTAAAAGATTACAAGTGACCATTTAGAAGGTAACTTCACCGCTATTCTTGATGCTTTCAATATTTTTTATGCTTATCCAAGCATCATTTCTCTAATTGTGTCGATTTCTTGTTGCTTAATACCTTTTTTAAGTAAGAAGTTAACGGCTTTTTCTTGTAAGGTATCTCCTTCGGTTTCTTTAATCTTCTTCGGATAGCCATCAGCGATATAAGCTTTATCACGTGAACCACCAATATTACCAAAGTTGGAGAACAAATAATCTCTCCATAAATCTTCTTCACCAACACCGACAACACTATTGATTAACCATGCGACATAGCCAGTACGGTCAGTACCAATTGAACAGTGGAAGAAAGCGGGATAGTTTTCTTTATTTCCTAAGATGGAAAATACTTTTCTTAAAGATGGATCGTTTTCACTAGCGTCCACCCCTTTGTTATAGTCCATAGGGCATTGATAGTATTTGACGTTATTGCCAAGCACACTTAAGCCTTCAGTTAAACCACCGACTTCATTGTTTTCCACCATTCTTAAGTCGATTTCAGTTTTAACTTTAAGTTCTTTATGCATCGCTTCGATGCCTTTAGAGGTGATGCGTACATCCACTTCTTCAACATCGTTTTTGTTTAGTCTACCGGTACGGAATAAAACACCTTGCTTACTAACACCATCTTTAGTGGTATACCCTCCGATATCTCTAGCGTTTGTGACACCAGAAATATAGAGATTTCTCACTAATTGAGCGGAAGTCACAAATGAATCTTCTTTGATGCTTTTACCATTTGATCTAACATCATAATAATACTTAGTATTAATCTTTAAATTACTAAATGATATTTTCGCCTCATCAGTCGTATAGGTATTCATATCAATATAATTAGGATTATCAGCGAGATAAATAGTATATGGCGCTTCCGCTTCTTCCCAAGTAAATGTTGGGGTTAACGGCCTAGAAAGCTCTTCCGCTCCTCGAGCGTATAAATTAACTTTATCAAGTGGTCCAGAAAGAAAAACTCTTTGGACTTCTGAATGTAAAATAACTCTTCCTTCATCAGGATCAGTTTCTTTATTTTCTTCACTGCCACTGTTAGTTTTATTACAACATGATAAAAGGACAGTAAAGACAACAAAAAATAGTGCGTGTTTTTTCATTGCTAGATTACCTTTCTCTTTAATCACAAAATTATCAAAAAGTGAGATGGCTTGCAACAAAAATAAAAAACCGGGCTTTGACATCCGGTCTTTATTAGTTATTGATGAGATTAGAAGTTTTCGTCAATGTACTTAGCAATGATTGGCGCTAAGGAGACAATACTGACGACGTCTTCTTCTTGTGGGATAGAATCGCTGATAGCGATATCTAAAATACCACATCTATATAGTTTTGCGAGGGCATTCTTTGAGAAGATACCATGGCAAGCACAGATTAAGATACCTTTAGCTTCATTCTTAAGAAGTTCTTTACTCGCAGCAATAATTGTGCCACCAGTATCGATGATATCATCAATCATCAAGCAGTATTTGTCCTCAACTGGTTCACCTTTGATGTTAGTAATAACGGCCTTATTTGGTTCAGGACGGTATTTATTTAACACCGCGATTGGTAAATCACCTAAATCTTTAGATAAGTGTCTCGCTCTTTCTAGACCACCTTTGTCTGGAGAAACAATGACAACGTCCTCGAGTCTGACTTTAAGTGTTTTTAATCTTTTGCGGTAATAATCCGCGAAAACTGTTGAGGAGTATAACTCCACAGCTTCCATATTTTCGAAGAATGGTTGCATAGAACCACTATGGTAATCGACAGAAACAACACGATTACAGCCAGCTTCTCTTAAGCAATTAGCCACTAATTTAGCACTAATTGGATCACCGAAATCAATTGTTCTATCTTGTCTCACATATCCGAAATATGGGATGACTGCAGTAATGGATTTAGCTTCACCTCTCTTGAGAGCGTCGATGAAGATTAATAATTCCATCACTCGATCGTTAACTGGGTTACAGGTTGAATGAATCACAATACAATCCTTACCTCTTACGTCAACGTTTGGTCTGGTAAAAATTTCATTATCTGCGAATCTTCTACAGATAGATGGTGCTTTTTCCACACCGAGTTCTTCGCACACCCTGTACGCTAGTTCTTCACAGGATGTTAAAGAGAATACTAATACTTGTTCTTTATTTGTCATGTCTTTCTTTCCCTCTTTCAACTGAAAGGAATTTCTAAGATCAATAAGTCGATTAATTAAATAATAGGTCTATCTTCGGTTGTACCGTTTGTTGTGCCGAATGTTCTATCACCACAGTCACCTAAGCCTGGGCAGATATAAGCATTTTCGTTTAAGCAACGGTCAAGGGCACCAATGTAAACTGGAATATCTGGATATTTCTTCACAAATGCTTCCACACCTTCTGGTGCAGCGATAATGCAGACGAAGGTAATCTTTTTAGCGCCATGCTTTCTGAGCATACCCACCGCATCAATAGCGGAGCCGCCTGTAGCGAGCATTGGGTCAACTAAGTAGACATCTTTTTCTGAAATATCTGCTGGTAATTTACAGTAGTACTCAACTGGTTTCTTTGTGACTTCATCACGATAGAGACCAATATGACCACATGTACAGCCAGGAAGTAAATCAAGCATACCATCGGCCATGCCTAATCCCGCACGGAGAATTGGAACGAAGCAGAGAGATTTACGTTTGACAACTGGTTGAATTGTCTTTTCAATTGGTGTTTCAATTTCCACCATTTGAGTTTCAGCGTTTCTTAATGCTTCATATCCTTCCAAAACGGATATCTCTTTAACGAGCATCTTGAATTCACTGGTTTTAGTTGTCTTATCTCTAAGCTTTGTAATTTTGTGCTTGATCAATGGATGGTCAAGAATATGGACTGTTGGATAATTTTCAAAAGCCATTATCTATTCCTCAACTTATTCTTCTTCTGGGGCATTACGCTTTTCAATAGCGTTTGTTACCACCATAGTAATAATACCTAAAATCAACGCAGTTGCGATAGAGGTAATTGTAATTGCGTTAAGAATTGTGCCATCTCCTGCGACGCGATATGGGATTTGTAAAGCTAAACCACCAATACCGGAAATGAGAATTGCGGCAACGATGAATAAGTTTTTGCTCTTGTTGAGATCGACTTGTTGGAACATCTTGAAGCCAGAGACTGCGATGAAGCCATAGAGAGTTAAGCAGACACCACCCATGACGCAGTTAGGAATTGTTCTTAAAGCAGCGGTTAATGGAGTGATGAATGATAAGACGACGAGCATGCAAGCAGCAGCGAAGATTGTTCTAACGGAAGCGTTCTTTGTAATAGCGACACAACCAACGGATTCACCATATGTTGTATTTGGGCAGATACCGAAGACTGTACCAACCATGGAGCCAACACCATCACCGAGTAAGGTTCTGTGTAAGCCTGGTTCTTCGAGTAAGTTTTGATTGACGATGGAACTTAAGTTCTTGTGGTCAGCAATGTGTTCAGCGAATGTCACAAAGGCAACTGGGACGAAGGCTAAGGCAACTTCGAGAACGCCCATACCTGTGATGACGTGTGCTTCTGGGTTAACAGCAAGGATTTCTTCACTGACAGCACCATCGGCTAATTCTTTAATACCACCGATTAATGAGAATCTTGGATATGTAACGAAGGATTCAACTGTGATGTTTTTGAAGTTATTGACTAATGGGCTCCAGTCAATGATCTTGAAGTATTCGATGTTAGCGAGGTTACCAATAACGGTGAAGATAGAAGCAACAACGTAACCAGCGAGGATACCAAGAATGAATGGAATTAATCTACCGGTTTTGAATCTATTTTGAACAGAGAAAATCACGACAGTGAAGAATGTGACTAAGCCACAGAGTAAAGCGATTAAGTTATAGCTTTGACCAGCAGCAGTGGCTGTAACCATATCCGCAGTAGCGTTACCGGCTAGGGAAAGACCGATTAAAGCAACTGTTGGACCAATGATCACTGGAGGCATGAGTTTTTCAACCCAACGTGTGCCCACGAATTTAACGATGAGTGCAATAACAACGTAGACAGCACCAGCAAATAAACCGCCGAGTAAGATGCCCATGTAGCCAAAGGCAACTGCGTTACTCAAAGCGCCTAAGAAAGCGAATGAGCTGGAAATCACGACTGGTGATTTGAATCTTGTGAAAAGTAAATAAACGATTGTACCTAAGCCAGCACCTAAGATGGCTGCAGGAATTTGAACTGGTAATCCAATAATAGTTGGAACCAAAATTGTCGCCGCAAGAACGGCTAAGACTTGTTGGAATGCGAAGATTAATAACTTGCCAAAGCTTGGTTTGCCATTAACTTCGAAGATAAGTTTGTTTGCCGACATAATGTTTCTCCTTTCGCGCAAAAAAAATCACCCGACAACAGGGGTGACTACAAACAGACAGGAATAGCGAATGGGAGGGAATTTTGAGGGAAGAAACCCCCTAAGATGGATGGGTTCTTACACTTTCTAATTCGTCTCTTCATAGGAATCCTTTGCCTAAAACTTTATCACATACACATGATATTGCAAACTATTTTTTCAGAAAATTTTAGCCCTCAAACAGAATCGTATATTTTGTCAAAAGATTGTCTTAAAAATCACCTCAAACACGTTGAGAAAAAGCCACCACTGCGTTAGAATAATGTTTGTCTTTCTTAAATATTGAGGTACTAATTATGACCAAAAAAGAACTAGTGATTTCGGAATCCGTTAAACATATTAAAGATGTTCCTGGTTTTCCAAAACCAGGCATTATCTTCAAAGATATCGTTCCAGTATTTGAAGATCCAGAATATCTCCAATTAGTGTTCGATGTGATGGTTGAAGAATTAAAGAACAGTAACATCCAATACGATAAAATCGTTTGCCCAGAAGCTAGAGGTTTCCTCTTTGGCCCAACATTAGGTCTATTAACAAAGAAGGGTGTGGTCATGGCTAGAAAGCCAGGCAAACTTCCAAGACCAGGTAACTGTGTTTCTTATAACTTAGAATATGGCACCGCGACATTGGTCATTAGTGAAGGCTCTATCCAACCAGGCGACAAAGTGTTGGTAGTCGATGACTTATTAGCGACAGGCGGTTCCGCGAAAGCGTTATGTGAATTAGTGGAAAGAAGCGGCGCTCAAGTCGCGGGAGTTATGTTCTACATTGAACTCACCCCACTCAAGGGCAGAGAACTCCTTAAAAAATACCCAGTTATTTCCATCGTTCCTGTCGAAGCTTACTAATCAAGCAAAAATATCCTCGCACGTAAATCTTTAATTTTAATTAATATGTGCGAGGTTTTTTTATTTTTTCTTCATTTTTTGGGTTTACAAGTGTCAATTTATGAATATACAATAATGGCGTCAAAGGAGTTCCATCCCTTGACTTCGTATAATTCCCTAATTGGTGGGTTGTCTCTACGCTACACCGTATAATGTAGCACTACGAATCAAATCCGTTTGCGAAATAATCGTTCGTATGTTTCGCCGTTGATTTAAGGTAGAGGCTTCCAATTATAGGAAGCTCATTTTTATTTTTTAGAAGATTAAGGAGGAGAAAAACAAAAATGAAAGCAAATTTTAAATTGTCATTACTCGCCCTCGTTGCTGTCGGCGCAATGTCCGCATGTGGTCAACAAGCTGCTGCCGCTGCTTACAACATCAAAACAGGCGATGCTTATGAGTTAAAGATCAACAAGAGCTTAGATTTTTCCAAAGTTAAAGTTGGTTTAATCTGCTTACACGACACAAACTCAACATATGACAAGAACTTTATCGATTCAATGGAAGAAGCAAGAGTCGCATTAGGATTAAGCAAAGAACAAGTCTTAGTCAGAACCGGTATTGGTGAAGACAATACTTGCTATGATGCTTGTGCTGAAATGGTCAATGCTGGCTGTAACGTTATCTTCGCTGATTCTTTCGGTCACGAAGACTACATGATCCAAGCCGCTAGACAATTCCCAAATGTTCAATTCCACCACGCTACAGGTACAAAAGCTCACAGCGAAAAATTAGCCAACTTCCACAATGGCTTCGCTTCCATTTATGAAGGTCGTTATTTAGCTGGTGTTGTTGCTGGCCTCAAATTAAAAGATATGAAAGCCAAAGACGCTAATGTCGCTTCCAAAGTTGGTTACATCGGCGCCTTCACATATGCTGAAGTTATCTCCGGTTATACCGCATGGTATCTCGGTGTTAAATCCATCGTTTCCGATGTCACAATGGACGTCACATTCACTGGTTCCTGGTACAATGAAACCGATGAAAAGAACGGTGCTCTTAAATTAAAAGAAAAAGGTGCAGTCCTTATTTCCCAACACGCTGACTCTTTAGGTGCTCCAACCGCTTGTGAACAAAATGGTATTCCAAACGTTTCCTACAATGGTTCCACCGAAGAAAGCGCTCCAAAGACATACTTAATCAACTCCAGAATTAACTGGGCTCCATACTTCGTTAAGATGGTTGAATCCGTTTCCGGTGGTGAAGCTATGGGCTTTGATACCACAGGCGACAGAAAAGATGGTTCAGTCTTAATTTCTGACTTAGGTAAGAAAGCTTCCACAGCCGAAACAGCTGACTATGTCAACAACGTTAAGAAACAACTCGCTGATGGTTCCTTAAAAGTTTTCGATACAAGCAAATTCACAGTCACCATCGTCCCACCATCAGGTCAAGAAGGTGATTTCGGTGTTAATACTGCTGCTAAAGTCGACGCCAATGGTCATTTAACTTCCTATATGGCTGACGTTGATACAGATGAAAACTACACACCAGATACAGAAGTCGTTGCTAACGGTGAATTCCAAGAATCCAAATTCCGTTCTGCTCCTTACTTCGATGTCAAGATTGATGGCATCAACTTATTAGATACAAAATTCTAATTAACTTATTTACTTAGTGGGTTTGGCTGTTTAACCGACGGCCAAACCCCCTTATTTTTTATGGAAAACAACATCGCACTACAATTTGTTAACATTAGCAAATCCTTCGGTAATAAGGTTGCTAATAAAAATGTTTCTCTCGATTTACGTAAGGGGGAAATTTTGGCTATTTTGGGCGAGAATGGTTCCGGTAAAACAACATTAATGAACGCCGCTATTGGTATTTATTATCCTGACGAAGGACAAATATTTGTTAATGGCGAAGAAGCCTCCATCCACTCACCAAAAGACGCCTATAACTACCACATTGGTATGATCCACCAACACTTCAAGTTAGTGGATGTTTTTACCGCTAAAGAAAATGTGATCTTAGGCCTTTCTAAAGAAGATTACAAAAAACAAGAAGAAGCCACGAGAGCCAAACAAGATCTTAAATTGCAAAAGATTAGGGATGAAGAAGGTAGAGAACCTACCAAAGAAGAACTCAGAAAATACAACAAAAGAATTAGAGATTCTAAGTCCTACAATCTCGAAGAAGCAAAACGCAAAATCATTAAAATTTGTAAGACATATGGCTTTGAAGTGGACCCTGATAAAAAGGTTTACGAAATGTCTGTTAGCGAAAAGCAGACTTTAGAAATCGTTAAAGCTCTTTATAAGGGTATTGATATTTTGATTCTTGATGAACCAACCGCGGTTTTAACACCTCAAGAAACAAAAAAATTATTCAATGTTTTGAGAAATATGGCTTCCCAAGGTAAGTCCATTATTATCATTACTCATAAGTTGAATGAGGTTTTGGAAATCTCAGATAGAGTATCTGTTCTA
>JBGUGI010000138.1:0-5426 GCA_045111495.1 Bacilli bacterium
ATTTCATAGCCTTTGAATTCTAAAGCTTCTTCCTTAGAGTTGATGCCTTGAACTTTAACGAAATCGAATTGTCCGCTGCTTCTATAACTTTCCACAGTGACAACCATACGTTCCTTGGTATTGGCTTTATATAAGTAAACTTCTTTACCTTCTTGATAACGCTTACTAGCGAAATCTGTTTTACTGAGCACTTTGAAAGTACCATCTAAAGAGAAGGCATCAGTGATATAACCAAGTAACAAATATTCGTTTGGCATAATATTAACAAAAAAGAGGATTAATCCTCTTTTCTTTCATCATCAAAGGATTCAAATTTGAGATGGACGTGTTTTTCTTCGCTCTTGCCAGCAATAGAAACAACTTCTCTAATTGCATTAGCAATGACACCACGACGACCGATTAATCTAGCGGTATCGTCTTTTTCGGCTGCGATAATAATTAAGACGTCTTTCTCTTCTTCGTTCACTCTGAGAAGAACGGAATCAGAATCTTCAACGATTGGATCGATGATTGTCTTAACGATTTTTTCGTAATCCATCGTGAACTCCTATTTTTCGTTTTTCTTGTTAGCAACGAATTTGGCATTTAAGCCTTTGCGGTTGAACATAGCTTTAACTGTTTCTGATGGAACAGCACCGGCGTTTAACCATTTTAATGCTAATTCTTCATCGATAACGGCGTTTTCGATACCTTTGGCTGGATCATAGTAACCAATTTGTTCGATGTAACGACCATCACGAGCGAAGTGACTGTCAGCGGCGACGACACGGAAGAATGGATCTTTATGTCTACCGATTCTTGTTAATCTAATTTTAACTGCCATAATAATAGCCTCCTAATTTTTATGTCCGTAGCAATATTACTAGTAATAATAAGTAGTGTCAAGCATTTTTGCTTTACAGTAATAACATTTATATAAAAAAGGTTTGCAAAAGCTCTTTCTAATTGTTATTATACATAAGCATGTTTTATAACATGATACGGATGTTCCGCTGTCGAAATGAGAATGAACATCAAGAGAACGTTACTTGAAGGAGGTCAAAAAAGATTATGAACAATAACTTAGTCAATGAGATCACCGCTAGTCAATTACGTAATGATTTACCAGAATTCACTTCTGGTGACGAAGTCAAAGTGTCTGTCCGTATTGTTGAAGGCAACAAAACTCGTCTCCAAAACTTCCAAGGCGTGGTAATTTCCCGTCGTGGTGGTGGTGTCTCCGCCACATTTACAGTTCGTAAAATGTCCGGTGGCATCGGTGTGGAAAGAACTTTCCCTGTTAATTCTCCATCCGTCGCTTCTGTGCAAGTTGTGCGCAAAGGTAAAGTGAGAAGAAACAAAATCACTTATATCCGTAAGTTGTCTGGCAAATCTGCTCGTATTAAAGAAATTCTCTAATATTAGTGGTCAGATAAAAATGGGCTTGAAAAAGCCCTTTTTTATTGCCTTATGCGCGCAAAACCTCATATAATGAGAAAGATGAAAAGTAAGAAAGTTTATAACATATTAAAAGCCATTGGTGTCTTTGCCTTGCTTATTGGCGTTTGTGTTAGTGCCTCCTTATTTTTCCATACTTATTATTATGATTTGATTTATGTTTCTGGCGCTTCAATGTATCCAACATTAAACGGGGATGAGGATGAATCACAAGGTTCAATCGTAGATTTCGGTATTGTTGATCCACATGAATCCGCTAAGAAAAACATTAAGAGATTTAGTATTGTTAGTACTTATTATCCTGATAGTACAGACTACGATACCACTACAAAAAAACTTAAACCAAACGCTAAAAAGAAAATCAAACGTGTAGTAGCGCTTCCAGGTGAAACATTTGAAATCAAGCAAGATAAGCTCTATGTCATGAAAGATGGAGAGTTTAAAGAAGTTCCTTACACATTTAAAATTGTGCAAAAGGAAGGCGTTTATCCAAAGGATACAGCATCACCAATTACACTTAAGGACAATGAGTACTGGGTTTTAGGTGATAACCGCCCTGCTAGTAGAGATTGTGCTTCTTTAGGTACACCAATTACCTATGAGAACATATATGGCGTTTTAGTGGCTATTGAAGGCAAAGGAAAACTATACATTAAAGAATATGTTTGTGACTCATGTGGTGCGACCACAAAAGGCACAAGTAGTGGTTTATGCGATAGATGCTATGAACCATTAAGAGCAGTGTATGATGTTAAGAACAAACACTATCACTGGCCAACATTTTATTAAGGAGGGAAGACGATGGGACAACAAATTCACTGGTTTCCAGGACACATGAATAAGGCTTTAAATGAAGTCGAAAATAAGGTTAAACTTGTTGACGTTGTTATCGAACTTTTAGACGCGAGAGCGCCTCTTTCTTCCATTAACGAAAATTTAGGAAAATTAATCCAAAATAAAAAGAAATTAATCGTTTTAACAAAGATTGATTTAGCGGACCAAAATGCCACAAAAGTATGGGTTGAAGAGTTAAAGAAAAAATACGATTCCATTCTCACATTAGACCTTAAAAATAATGGTGCGGAAGCTATTCTTTCCAAAGCTGTTATTAACTTAGGAAAAGATAAATGGGCCAAAGAAATGGCTAAAGGAATGAAGCCACAACCAATCAGAGCGATGATTATTGGTATTCCAAATGTTGGCAAATCATCCCTTATCAATCGCATCGCCAAAAGAAAAGCAGCAGGTGTACAAAATAAGCCTGGATATACACGCGGTGAGCAATGGATTAAGGTCAATAAAGACTTCTTGCTTTTAGATACTCCTGGAATCCTTCCAATGAGTTACGAAAACCAGAAAAAAGCAGCACATCTCGCCTTAATTGGCTCCATCCGTGAAGAAATTTTACCAAATGAAACGCTTGGTGAGATGTTGTTAGATTATTTAGCAAACCAATACCCATCTGCCTTATTTGATAGATATGGTATCGAAAAAGTAACAGATAGAATTACAGTCTTAAATCAAATTGCAGAAAGACGCAAATTGGTTGATAGCGTAGGACAAAACGACTTGCTTAGAGCAGAGGCGCTTTTACTCAAAGAATTTAAAGACGGTCTCCTTGGCAAGATTACATTAGAAAAGTATGGCGCTTGAGTTGGATGAGCAATATTACGCTCAAGGATATAAACTAATCGTGGGCTGTGATGAAGCTGGTCGAGGATGCCTCCTCGGACCTGTTTTTGCCGCCGCTGTTATTTGGCCTCAAGGATTAGAAACTCCTCTTATTAACGACTCAAAACAGCTCTCCGCTAAAAAGAGAGAAGAAGCCTATGATTTTATCATTAAAAATGCTATTGCGTATGGCATTGCCTCTGTCAGCGCAGATGAGATAGATGAGGTTAATATTTATAACGCTTCTAGAATGGCTATGCAACGCGCAATTGAGAATATGAAGCATGACTTTGATCTCGTCTTAACGGACGCGATGAAAATGCCAAATTATCCAAAGCCAGTCGTGGATGTGATACATGGTGATGCTCTTTCAATGTCTATCGCCGCGGCTTCCATATTAGCGAAAGTCTCACGTGATAGATTATGTCTTGAATTAGATAAGGAATATCCTGAGTACAACATCAAGAAAAACAAAGGCTATGGCACTAAAGACCACCTTGAAGCGCTTAAAAAGTATGGCCCAGTAAAACACCTTCATCGCTTCACTTATGCTCCTGTAAGAGCCTGCTTTATTGAAAAAGTTTCGCTATTTTAAAGTTTTTTAGGAAAAATTTCATTTTGACCCCCTACTTATTTATAGGAGGGTCTTTTTATGTTCGAACATGACTCAAGAGATTTAATTATCTATTTAGCGGTCAAATATCAAGGCGATAATACAAAAATCTTGACCGCATTACATTTACATGAAGATCTACAAATCCCACCAGAAGAAGTAAAAAGAGTAGTTTCTTCTTTAAAATGTAAAACATTGACCTTGATTGATTATGATTATCCAGAAAAGCTAAAACAAATGCATCGTCCACCAATAGTGCTTTTCTATTATGGCGATATTACTTTATTAAACGATAAAAACCAGAAATATGGTGTAGTGGGTTCTCGAGACTATACAGAGTATGGTGAAATGGCGACAAGAAAAGTCGTTAAAGAAATGGGCACTAAACCAATTCTTGTTTCTGGATTAGCTAGAGGCATTGACACTATCGGTCATGAAACAGCGATTGAAAATGGTGCGAGAACTATCGCAGTATTAGGTTCTGGTATCGATAACTGTTATCCACCTGAAAACAAAAAGTTATATGAAAAGATTAAGAAACATCATCTATTACTTAGTGAATATCCAGGAATGGTGGAACCTGATGGCTTTCATTTCCCTTTACGTAATCGCATAGTGGTGGGACTAAGCGACGCATTAGTGGTTCCACAAGTAAGAAGCCATATGTCGGGAACGATGGTTTCTGTCAACCTTATGCTTGGGATGAATCGTAAAATTTTTGTCATCCCAGCCCCAATAACCGAGGATTCAATCAATAATGAGATTATCTTAGAAGGTGCTACCCTTGCGGAAAGTGGTGGACAAATATTAGATGACATGAAGTGGGATTAAACTCCAAATTTTTTCTTAAATAAAGTTCTCTTTTATTTAATTAAGGAATAAAGGAAAATGTTCGTTGACAAGCATAATAAAGAGGCTTATATTTTTGAGACGGAAAACCAAAGAACCTATGAAATTAGTTATTGTTGAATCACCAGCCAAATGCACAACCATCAAGCGTTATCTAGGTGACAACTATATCGTCATGGCGTCCCTTGGGCATATTCGTGACTTAGCAACATCTGGTAAAGATGGTTTAGGTGTGGACGTCAAAAATGACTTCCAACCAACATATATTGTCAATAAAGATAAACAACACATTATCCGCGAACTTAAAAACGCCATGGATAAGTGTGATGAAGTTATTCTTGCAACCGACCCTGATAGAGAAGGTGAAGCAATCGCATGGCATTTAGCCCAAGTTTTAGGCTTGGATATTGAAACCACTAAACGTTTGGAATTCCATGAAATTACTCGTGATTCCATCGGCGAAGCGATGAAGAACCCAAGAACAATTAATAAGAGCCTTGTTTCTTCACAAGAAACACGTCGTATTATTGACCGTATTATTGGTTTCAAATTATCCACTCTCTTATTCAAAAAGATTCATTCCCGTTCCGCGGGTAGAGTGCAATCTGCGACATTAAAGATGATCGCGGACCACGATGATGAAATCGCTAAATTCGTTCCAGAAGAATATTGGACAATTACCACAAAGATCAATGCTTTCGGTAAAGAATTCAATATCACTTTGCTTAACGATAATGGTAAAGATGTCGAACTCAAAAACGGTGAACAAGCTCACGCTATCTTAGATAGAATTCCAGAAAAGCTCAATGTTTCAAAAGTTGAAAAGAAGATAAATATCAGTGATAGTAAAGAACCA
>JBGUGI010000139.1:0-3011 GCA_045111495.1 Bacilli bacterium
AATAACAATGTCGGTACCAATAGAACATTCAGCCTAGTACCACCGGAGGAATAACGTTATGGAGATCATTGAAGAAAAAGGACTAAGAATTTTAGTCGCTAAAGATGGATGTGTTATCCAAAGTGTCACCGATGGTTCTATCTTGGGAAAGAAGCTCGTTTTAGGCAAAAAGGACTCTGAGATTCATTATCACGAGATTCCGGTGCCTGTTAAAACGGAAGAAGATACTGCAGAATGAGTTTCTTACTATCGTACATCAACGAAATAGAGTCGGGCCGCATAATTGCTGGTCAGGAACGCAAAAGTGTCTTAAAACGCTTAAAAGGTGATTTAGATAATCCGCGTTATGTTTATGATGAGAAACCAGGTCAGATAAGAATCGAGTTCATTGAGAAGTTCTGTAAACACACAAAGAGCCCTTTCAATGGTCAGCCTTTCATCTTAGAGCTTTGGGAGAAAGCATTCCTCGAATGTGCCTATGGCTTTAAGATGGCAGACACAGGTCTTAGAAGGTTTAACGAAGCTCTGCTTCTCATCGCCCGCAAGAACGGAAAAACTAGTCTGATCGCAGCTATTGATTTAGCGGAATTTTTTCTTTCTAGAGGTGGAACAGACATCGTATGTGCGAGTAACACAAACGATCAAGCGAGCATCCTCTTTGAAGAAATCAACAACATGCGTGAACAGAGCAAAGCTCTACGAAACGAAAAACGTTCTAAGAAGAATATCTTCTACATCTATTCTCCAAAGAACAAAAATAAGATTAAAAAGCTCTCCGCTCAAAGCCGAAACAAAGATGGTTATAACATCGAAGTTGGCTGTATTGATGAGGTCCATGAAATGACCGACTCAAAGGTCTACGATGCTATTAAACAATCTCAATCGACTAAGAAAGAGCCTTTAATATTCATCATTACCACTGAAGGGACAACGGTGGATGGATTCCTTGATGACAAACTTGCCTATGTCAGAAAGATGATAAAGGGTGAGATTGATGATGAAAGAATCCTTCCATGGCTTTATACCCAAGATTCAGTGGATGAGGTATTTGAAGATCCTTCCTCATGGCAAAAGTCAAATCCTAGCATTGGAACGATTAAGACATTGTCTTACTTCAATGATGTTATGAACAAAGCTAGGAATGACTTAGCTACGAAGGTAACGATGCTATGTAAGGACTTTAATATTAAACAAATTGATAGTGGTTCTTGGTTAACGTTTGGTGAACTCAATAACGAAACCAACTATGACTTAAAAGACTTATCGGATAGCTATGCTATTGGTGGAGTGGACCTTTCCTCAACTACAGACTTAACCGCTGCAGTTTTACTGATTATCAAAAACGGAAAGAAATATGTCATCCCTCATTTCTTTATGCCTGCTGGTTTAATCAAGCAGAGAGTGGAGGAAGATAAGATACCTTATGATATTTGGGTTAAGAAGGGCTTAGTTACTCTTACAGATGGAAATCAAAACGATTTCTCTAAAGTCACTCAGTGGTTCATCCAAATGGTAAGAGAATATGGAATCCGCCCATTATGGGTTGGGTACGATCCGTGGAATTCTCAATATTGGGTAAAGGAAATGGAAGAAGCTGGTTTCACAATGGAGAAGATTCGTCAAGGCATCTATACCTTATCAGAACCAATGAAGCAGTTAGAGGGAGACCTCAAAAACAAGCTAGTTATCTATAACAACAACCCAATTTTGAAGTGGTGTATTGCTAACACCCAAGCGAAGGTTGACCTAAATGGTAATATCCAACCTAGTAAACTAAATAGCAGATTAAAAAGAATCGATGGCTGCGTTGCGTTAATAATTACATACGCTGTCCTTACTCGATATAAAAATGATTACGAAAGCATGATTAGTTAGGAGGTAGCTATGGGCTTATTCGATGTGTTCAAACGTAAGAAAAAAGTAGTAGCACCTGTTAATTATGATGCTCACGTTTTCAAATCGACATTAGATTTATTCCAAGATTTTGGAAATAACATCAACATGTCTGATGTGGTAAAGATCTGCATTGATAGGATTGCTACTCATGCAGCAAAACTAAAACCAAGATATGTCAAAACTCAAGATGATAAAACGGTACAAGAAAAGAATGGTAACTTAAGTTACTTACTCAAGTTTCAGCCAAACCCTTTAATGTCACCTTATGACTTTATCTACCGAGTTGTGACTCTTCTTTATTTAAACAACAACGCATTTATTTATCCAGTTTATGATTGCGAAACCTATGAACTAAAAGAGCTATGGCCACTAAAGCCAAACTCGGTAGAGGTTCTTAAAGATGAGAGTGGAGCATTGTATCTCCGCTTTTATTTTTCTGATAAAAAAGGTTTCACACTTCCATATGAATCCGTTATTCATCTTCGTAGGTTCTATGGAATAAACGATGTCTTTGGTGGGAGTGGTGCTATTAGTGACCATGCCGCACTTTTAAAGACAATTAAAATCAACGATTCCGTCCTTCAGGGTTTGGATAACGCTATTAAAACAAGCTTCCAAATTAAAGGTTTATTAAAAATAAACGGAATTTTGTCTGAAAAGGATAAGAACGCTCAAAAGAAAGAGTTCGATGATGCTCTTAAAGAAGCAACAAGTGCTGGTGGAAGTTCCATCGTTCCTGTTGATTTAAAGAGTGATTACGTTCCACTTAACACAGATCCAAAGTTGGTGGACAGCACAACAATCACTTTTCTTCAAAAAAAGATCATCTATTACTTTGGTGTGAGCGACGCTATCTTTGATAACAAATATAACGAAAACGAATACAACGCTTTCTATGAGTCGGTTATTGAAGGTATCGCGATTGCCTTATCAGAGACATTTTCAAAAGCATTATTAACTCGCGGCCAGTTGGAAAAAGGCGAACAAATCATCTTCTATTCCGAGCGACTTCAATATGCTTCATGGAACACCAAAGTCCAAGCCATAGAAAAACTTATGGGACTTGGCATACTTTCACTTAATGAATCTAGAGCCCTTTTAGGCTTTGAACCAAT
>JBGUGI010000140.1:0-2748 GCA_045111495.1 Bacilli bacterium
TTATTAGAAAACGCTGGTATGTACTATAAGGATGCTTATGCATGGAGTTTCCGTATTTGCTTTATCTTCTTAGCAGTGATTGCCGCAGTTTGTATGCTTTTACCAGCTATTTGCATTAAAGAAAAAGATTATGTTGATACTAAACCAAGCGAAGAAAACGTTCTCAGATCACTCGTTTCTACATTTAAGAATAGAGATTTTAGAACATTCTCACTTTCTGACATCATGTACTGGGTTGGCTTAACCATGTTCCAAACAGGTTTACCATTCTTTGTGAAAGTATCACTTGGCTTTGATGCTGGTATGGTTATGGTCTTTATGGGTGGTATGACTGTCTTAAGCGCAGTGTTCTATCCATTCGTCACAGGCTTAGTTAAGAAATTTGGTAAGAAGAGACTTGTTATCGCAGGTTTCTTAGGCTTGGCTGTTTGCTACGCAATTACATCTATTTCTAGTATTCCTGGCTTCTTACCTAACCAAGGTGGTGCGAACGGAATGAGCTGGTTATTCGGCATCATTATTATGATTATTGCCGCTTTACCAATGGCCTTATTAGGTATCATTCCTCAAAGTATCGTGGCAGACGTTGCGGAAGCGGAATCTGTCACTACTGGTCAAAATAGAGAAGGTATGTTCTTTGCCGCTCGTACATTTGCCATGAAGTTTGGTCAATCTATCGCGATGATTTTATTCACCTCATTAGCGATTATTGGTACAGCGCAAGAAAAGAATAGCAATGACATTACTGCCTCAAAATTAGGTTTATTAATCGTCGCTATCGTCGCTGCTTCATTCTGTGTTTTAGGCGCTATTATTCTTCTCTTCTATAGAGAAAAGAAAGTTATGAAGACAATTGCTAAAGAAGGCGATGAAGCTTTCATGAAAGCTATTGAAAACGAAAAAGATTTAGGTGAAGAAAAATAATATGCGTATTACTTACTTTTTAAACGGCAAAAAGAAAACCGCGAAAAATAGTAACAGTGATATCACTATTACCACTTCTAGAAATGGTAACCGCACCACTATTAAGCTTTTAGCAAACGCTGATATAACATTAGATAAAGCGGATGCTTCTTATTCAGCCCATATTAACTATAGAGATGTCTATTTCTTAAATGGTTATCAATCATGGACTGATACTAGAGAATATAAGCTTAGAGAACAATTAAGAGACATCAAAAAGAGTCCACACATCATTAGTAAGATGTATGCGATGTCCGCGTATGGTGATGCGCAGTTCTATAACTATTCAATTAGAAAGAGCCATGGCTATGATGTCTTCTATAGCAAAGGTAAATATGAGTGCTTCATTTATAATTTAAATTATAAAACTGCTTATTTGATCATCGAATTAATTAAGGATAGAAGTTCTATTCACCTCATAAGTGATGTGCGAAGATTAGATGTCAAAAAAGGTCAAGAAGTGACAATCTTTGACTACTGCTACTATGACAACTTTGAAAAAGGTTTATATGCTTTCTGGGATGATTTCCCAATTAGAAACGTCAAGAAACTATTAGGTTATACATCTTGGTATAACTATTATCAAAACATTAACGCGGATATCATTCTTCGTGATTTAGATGCATTAGATAGTAGATTTGACGTTTTCCAAATCGATGATGGCTATGAAACATTTGTGGGTGACTGGCTGGATGTTGATCCAGTAAAGTTCCCTAACGGTTTAAAAAACATTATCGATAGAGTCCATTCTAAAGGCATGAAAGCTGGTCTTTGGTTAGCCCCATTTGTGGCGGAGACTAAGTCTAAGCTTTATCAAGAACACCCAGATTGGTTAAGAAAAGATAAAAAAGGTAAACCAATTAAAGCGGGTGGTAACTGGTCAGGATTCTATTCCTTAGATTTAGATAATCCTGAAGTTATTAAATACATTAAAGAATGCTTAAACCACTACGTGGAAATGGGCGTCGACTTCTTTAAGTTAGACTTCCTCTACGCTGCCGCTCTACCAGAATATAACGGTAGAACTAGATGCATGGTGCAAGATAAAGCTTATCAATTATTAAGAGATACCTTAAAAGGCAAAACCATTCTTGGTTGTGGCGCGAACATTATTAACTCTTATCAGCACTTCGACTACTTACGTGTCGGACCAGATGTCTCTTTAGAGTTTGATGATGTCTTCTATATGCGCTTATTCCATAGAGAAAGAATATCTACGAAAGTGACATTACAAAATACCATCTATCGTTCATTTATGAACAATCACTTATTTGGTAATGATCCAGATGTCTTCCTTTTAAGAGATGAAAACATTAAATTAAGCAAAGAACAAAGAGAGGCTTTAAGTACATTAAACGCTCTATTTGGTAGCTTACTTTTCACTAGTGACGATATCGCTACTTATGATAAAGAAAAGAACAAAACATTCGACACGGTATTGAATATCTTCTATAACGCACATAATCGAAGATACATTACAAAAGGTAATTTAATCCATATTGAATTTGAGTTATATGGACAAATGAAATACCTCACTTATGACATTAAGAAAGGAGTCTTTGTTAATGAAAGATAGATCCTCAAGTATATTTAATAACCCAATGCCTAATAAAGTTTATAAAGGCGCGGTTAATAGCAAAAAGAAATACATCAAGAAATATGGTGATGATAGTAACGCTGATTACAAACTCAGCTTTAAAGACATCCCAACCTTAGATTTTATTGATGCCTCTAATATTGTTTTCGGTGAAGAAAATCAAAAGTTTGCAGATAACGCTTTAATCG
>JBGUGI010000141.1:0-2034 GCA_045111495.1 Bacilli bacterium
TTCCTTTACAATACTCCCGGAAGCTAGGAAAGGAGCTGTTATTATTTATGTTTCTAAGAATATTAAAAAAAGATTTAAAACGTAAAAAGACAATGAATATCATCATGCTCATATTCATTCTTTTAGCGTCTATGTTTGTCGCTAGTGGTCTTAATAACGTTATTACTATTTCTAATGGCACTAATTACTTTTTTAAACAAGCAGGTTTAGGCGATTATATTGCCGCTAGGAAAGGAGCGGAAGAGTCTGGAGATGGCTTTAAAGAAATCTTATCAAGTATTGATGAAGTCAAATCATATCGTATTGATGAAGTTATTTACTGTGGTAAGGAAAACGTTGCAAGAGAGAATGATAAAGAGGCCGTATTTGATAACACATTATTAGTGCAAAGCTTAGAAGATAGTGGTCTTAATTATTTTTATAGCGATGATAAAGTGGCAACAGTTGTGCCAGAAGGACATTTCTATTGTTCTTATAGATTTGCACACACTAACAATTTAAAAACTGGTGATAAAGTCATTTTTAAAGGCGATACTGTAAAACTTAGCTTAGCTTATGATGGTATCCTTAAAGATGCATTGTTTGGTTCAGACATGCTTAATAACGTTAGATTTTTCTTAAGCAAAACAGATTATCAAAGTTTAAGAAATGATGTTAATGAAGGCAAAATAGGTGAATTTGCCTATATTGATACAGATGATGTTTCTGCAGTGGATGTAGGCTTATCAAATAACTGTACAACCTTAATGTTTTCTAGACCAAGAGCCACGATTGAAATGGCTTATATCATGAACATGATCTTAGCCTTTATCACCTTAATCCTTAGTGTTTGTTTAATTATCGTCTCATTCGTCATTTTAAGATTTACTATCACCTTTACAATCACTGAAGAATATCGCGAGATTGGGGTAATGAAAGCAATTGGTATTAGAGACTTTAAGATTAAGAGTTTATACCTCACTAAATATTTGGTCATGGCGGTATTAGGCTCACTAATTGGTTTTGGACTAAGCTTCCCGTTTGCTAGTTTGTTACTTAAGAGTGTTACCAATACTATGGTGTTAGGTAGTGGATTAGGAGTCTTACCAAATGTTCTTGGCGCCGCGATAGTTATCTTATTAATATTAGGCTTTGCCTATTTGGCAACCGGTTCTGTTTCAAAAGCCACACCAGTAGACGCGATTAGAAAAGGTCAAACTGGTGAAAGATTTAAAAAGAAATCAAAACTTAAACTCTCTAAGAGCAAAACAAATTCAGTGACCTTTATGGCGGTCAATGATGTTATTAGTAATAAAAAGAAATATATTACTGTTGCCTCTGTGTTTGCCCTTTGTACAGCCTTTGTGCTCGTGCTCACCAACACAGTGAACACAATGAAAAGTGATAATCTTGTTGATTCATTTGCGGCCCCTAGTGACTTATATTTCAGTAATCAAGATAAGCAAATGTCTTTCATGCACGAAGGTGGTAATGAAGAACTCCAAGAATATATTGCTAAAGTAGAAAACGATTTAAAAGATATGGATATGCCAGGACACGTCTTTGTGGACACCCAATATATCTTTAAAGTAAAGAGTAATGAAAATGAGTATTCAATTACATTCCAACAAGGTATTGGTACCACGATTGATATGTACTCATTTACCAAAGGTACTGCCCCGCAAAATATGTATGAAATCGCTATTACTCCAACAATTTCAAAAAAGATTAATGCTCATATTGGCGATACCGTCACCGTAGATTATGGAACAGGTCCAGTTCAAGCAACTGTGACAGCCTATTTCCAAAGCATGAACTTAGTTGGTGAAGTAGCTAGAATTCATGAAAGTGTTCCAATAAGTCTCAAATACGCTACTTCCTGGATGGCTTTCCAAATCAATTTTGATGATCACCCATCTAATAATGTAATTAAACAACGCAAGAAAAAAATAGCGGAATATTATGATGGAATAGAAGTCCAAACCGCTGCAGAATTCCAAGCGGATTGCATCGGAGTTGTACCAACTATGGAAACAGTTCAAAAGTTACTCCTCG
>JBGUGI010000142.1:0-2314 GCA_045111495.1 Bacilli bacterium
TGATATCAGTTGTACAGTTGTTCGCGTGAACGAGAACAGCTGGATAACCACTTGGAGAAGCAATAACATCGATTTCTTTATTCATCGCAATGTTCTTATCTGTGACAAGAGTGATATTGCCAGAAGTACCTAAAGAGGAGTTACCATAGCCCACTCTAACAGAGTTAGTGGCAATCATACCTGTACCCATATCACCTTCTGGTGGGCAGAATGGGATACCAGCTTGTAAAACACCTGATGGGTCAATTAATAAAGCGCCTTCTTTTGTTAAGTAACCAGCGTTTTGACCAGCAAGCATACATTTTGGTAAGATGTCTAAAATTCTCCAATCAACTTTGTCTTTAATGACTTCGTTGAATTTAGCAACCATCTGAGCGTCATAGTCTTTGGTGTTCTTATCTAATGGGAACATACCACTAGCGTCGTTAGCACCGATAACTTTTTGACCGGTTAATAAGTAATGGAAATAGCCCGCTAAGGTTGTAGCGAAGCAAATATCTTTAACTTCCTTTTCACCATTTAATAAAGCTTGGTAAATGTGGGACACACTCCAACGTTGTGGAACATTGAAGTTAAATAATGCAGATAATTGATCTTGGGCATCTGGACAGATGGTGTTCTTCCATGTACGGAATTCCGCTAATTGTTCACCTTTCTTGTTAAAAACAAGATAGCCGTGCATCATACCAGAGATACCGATGGCACCAACTTTACTTAATGGTTTACGATACTTAGCTTCAAATTTTTGTTTTAAGCCAGCATAGCAATCCGCTAAACCAATCTTGGCTTGTTCTAAGGTATAAATCCAAATACCATTTTTTAATGTTGATTCCCAAGCATAATCGTTAGAAGCGATAATCTCGTGATTTTCATCAAGCATAACCGCTTTAATGTTTGTGGAACCAAACTCAATACCAATGACACATTTTTCTAAAATCATAATAAGCCTCCATGATAATATGAAATGATTCACTTTCTTTATACAAGAAGTTGGTCATTTATAATATGACAATATACAAAAAAGAGACCGCCATTTTTGCGGTTTCTTTCTTTACATACTGAGAATTGACTTCAAATCTTTGATAGATAGAGATTTGATGGATGAGTCATTATCACTAATAACTTTATCGACGAGTTCTTTCTTTTCGTTTTGCAAATTAACGACTTTTTCTTCGATACTATTTTCAGCGATGAGCTTAATGACTTCCACTGTTCTAGTTTGGCCAATACGGTGCGCTCTATCGCTAGCCTGGCTTTCCGCGGAGTAGTTCCACCATGGATCAAGGTGAACAACCACATCAGCACCCACTAAATTGAGACCCGTACCGCCTGCTTTTAAGGAAATAAGGACAATCTTATATTCTTCATCTTGATTGAAATCATTACAGATTCTCAGTCTTTCTTTCGCGGCTGTATCACCAGTAATCATGAAGTATTTAATACCCATTTTTTCGATTTCATCTTTAACGATATTAAGCGCACTGACAAATTGAGAGAAGATTAAGAATCTATGACCATCAGCGAGTTTCTCTTGGATGATATCCTTTAAAGCGGTAATCTTGCCAGATTCTCCGACAAAGTTATCCACGAATGTTGATGGGTCTACACAGATTTGTCTAAGTCTTGTGATAATTGATAAGACTTCCATAATCTTAGAACCACCATCTTTAGCCTTGAGTTGTTCTTTGGCTTGTAAACGGAAAGCATCGTAAAGCTTTCTTTGTTCTTGACTCATTTCAGTGGTAATAATGACTTCATATTTTTCTGGTAAGTCTTTTAAGACGTCTTCTTTTCTTCTTCTTAAAATGAATGGAGCGACTTTATCTCTGACGATTTCGTAGTATTCTTCATTATGCTCATAGGAATCTTTGAAGTCCTCATAATCTAAAAGATAATGAGGCATTAAGAAATCAAAGATACTCCATAAGTCATAAATATTGTTTTCAATTGGGGTACCAGTTAACGCGATTGTGTGTAAGGCATTGATTTGTTTAACCGCACCTGTTTTCTTTGCGTGCATATTCTTAATGAACTGTGCTTCATCAAGGATACACATATCGAAAGTAATATCAGTTAAGTTTTCAAATTCATTCCTTAAGGAATCATAAGAAATGAAATAGACACCGAATTTATCATTCTTAATCTTTTTGATAATCTTCTTACGTTCTTCAACGGTACCAATAATCGCGGCAACTGGAATATCTTTGGCGAACTTATTAAATTCACTAACCCAGTTAAACACTAAGGATTTAGGGGAAACGATAAGAATTGGCTTATCTTGTTTAATAGTGTTAATAAAGGCAATAGTTTCAAT
>JBGUGI010000143.1:0-5820 GCA_045111495.1 Bacilli bacterium
AACAATTACGGTTCCGATAAAGGTATCAAATCCTAAGAACGATTCGTTTGAAAAGGCGAACAGAATGATGGGGATAACCGATAAGAAGAATAGGGAGTTCAACTTCTTATTGGCGAAACCGTAATTATTGCAACTTTCACCACTATCCTCTTTTTTGAATAGTGTGAAGAAACATGTAGCACAACCAATTAATACTTCAAGCACTATATTGGTGATAAACATTGCCAAATAATTAGAGTTACTGTCTAGTGATATTTCATAATAGTGTAAATCAAAGGCATAAACGCGAGTGATATAATCTGGCAAACTAATGGTAATTACTGGGCCAGGTGAATAAGTAATAGCAGCATTTGAGGCATCTAAATACTGATAAGTACTATCTTGACGAGCAAGTTCCCCAAAAGAATAAAGACAGCCACAAATTGAAAATAAAGAGAAAATAAGAATAGCGTGGAATGAAAGATTGATTACTATTGCTGAAACTGGTTTAGAAACCAAAGATGTGGCAAAGCAAGAAATAAAATATTCAATAACCACTAAGACAAGTGAAACACCAATTGCGCCTAAGAAAGGACCAGCTTTAAAGTACTTAAAGTAATTAATGCTTCCAATACGTACATAGTCAGGAGATATTATGTAGCGCACTAAATAAGCAAAGAATGGAATAATAGCTGCAATGATGAAAGAGACCACTAAAATGGATAAACCAGTGAGCACTCTCGTGTTCTTTAACTCTCTTTGTTCAAGAGGTAATTGATAGTACGTGTCGCCTCTTTTTAATGAATACTTATAATTAAAGACGAACAATGGCAAGACTATGGCGAACACCATCATAGGAGCGTTTAAAGCTGCTAATGTGGTATCAAAATCATCAGGATTATAGAAAGAATGCATCGCTAGATACGAGAAGAATGAAACTAAGCCAACCAAAGTGAACACGATGAAAAGCGGTAACCATTCTTTTAAGATAAGGTATTTAGCATAATTAAGCTTTTTCATGATGTTTACTCTCCTTCTTGGCTAAAGCCATTTGTAAAAGGATTATTTCGTTAGCGTCAATAGCGATGTTTTCTAATAATGTTGGATTGAGTTTATCAAGAAGCTTTTTAACATCCACGTTCTTGCTATTATTAATAACAAAGTTATGGATTGAACCAGCCTTTCTATAAGAAAGAACATTCAAACCTAATTGTGTTAATGTTTCTTCATCTACCGCTTCTTTAAAGATGGCTTGATATTTGACGAATGTTTCGCCCAAAGAATCAAGATCACCATCTTTAGATAAACGACCATCATGAATAACCACGAACTTATCAACAAGCTTTTCTAAAGCGGTCACGTTATGGGAAGAGACCACGACTGTTTTCTCTTTATCTTTGCAAATACGCACAATCTGTTCTTTAACTGTTTCAAGCACTAATGGGTCTAAACCATCAAAGGCTTCATCTAAAAGTAAATATCTGCAATTAATGGACAAAGATAAGGCAATAAACAATAAACGTTTCATACCTTTGGAAAACTTATTTATTTTCACTTTTCTTGGAAGAGTGAATTTATCCACTAAGTTATCAAAGATATCTTCATCAACATCATAGAAGAGTTTGTAAAACTCTAAAACAGAATTGATATCACTATTAATTGGAGCATATGGGTCATCTGGAAGGAAGAAAACTAATTCTTTACTTTCCTTGGATGTGTTTAAGAAGGAATCGACTAAGATCTTCCCTTCATCTACTTGATAGACACCAGCAATCATTCTTAATAATGTGGATTTGCCCGCACCATTTTGGCCAACAAGACCAATAACACCAGTATCAATATCTAAAGATAAGGAAGAAATAGCGACTTTTTGATCAAAACGCTTAGCAGCATTACTTATTTGGATCATTCTCCTTTTCCTCCTTTTCTATCATTTTTTCAACACGCTTCTTAATTTCTTGCAAGCTATAACCATTGAACTTAATATCTTGAATCAATTGGTAAAGTTCATCATTTTCTTCTTGGTTATCAACTTTATTAATACGGTTACCTTTACCACTTATCGGGGTTAAGTAACCTAATTCAATCAGCATTGAAAACGCCCTTTGTACTGTATTAGGGTTCACACCAATTAATAACGATGTGTCTCTAACGGAAGGAAGATAATCGCCTTCCTTAAGCGCGCCAGTATCAATGAGATTCTTATAATAATCCTTAATTTGTAAATAGGCAGGAATGCCAGGTAGAAGCTTCATACGTCTATAGTGTACTAATCGTATTAATACACGTCAATACTTTTTAAGAAATTTCTTTGATTTTTTATGATTTTATCAACAAAAAAGACCACCACTGTGGCCTTAAATATTCACAGTTATATAAGTTTATTATTGAAAAGATGGTGAATCATCAAAGTGTTCATAGTATTGATAATCTGTTACCGTATAAGAATTTTCTTCTTCTGATTCATCTTCCATTTTAAGAAACATATTCTGTCCTTCACAATAGCAATATGTTTTGTTTTTCACTTTATACGTAGGGGTATCGATACAAAGAACTTTATCCGTACCGGAAGAATTAACACCGTTAATGAGTTCAACATTGAAAATGTCATAATATGCACTATTAATAGTGCCCACGAAGGAATTAATGGCGTCAAGAGTGGTCATGTTTTTAGTATTAGCGGTCTCAGGAGTATATGACTCCCAATCACCATTATTCTTAACGTCTTTATGGTAATAAACATAACTATCATCAACAAAATGAGCAAAATAGGAGTTATTGAAGGTATTTTTTTGATAAGTGTTGATATAAACATCTTTATCCACTATTTCAATAAGGCCTTTTTCTTGATTAGCATAGCCTATTTTTAATTCGACTTTAAAATTAGTAGGTGGAGTGTTTTTGAAATAATCGCCAAACAAAGAACAAGCAGTTAAGCTTAATATTGAAGCACTAATGAGTATTATTTTTTTCATTTTTAACTCCTTATATGAATAATATGTCTCGTAATAATCTCCACTATTTTATCTCTTTTTTCTTGAATATATCAAAGCTTTTAAACAAATATTTAATCAAAAAACGCTCTTTGTAAGAGCGCTAATAAACTATATATGGAGCACGCGACGGGAATCGAACCCGCACGATTAGCTTGGGAAGCTAAAGTTCTACCACTAAACTACGCGTGCTTCTTGTAAAAAAGCCCTTTGTCAGGGCTTATTTAACAATTTGGTGGGTACTGACGGGATCGAACCGCCGACCTTCTGTACGTCAAACAGATGCTCTCCCAGCTGAGCTAAATACCCAAATTTGCTGGTGCCGACTACAGGAATTGAACCTGCAACCCACTGATTACGATTCAGTTGCGCTACCAGATTGCGCCAAGTCGGCAGGTAGTAATTCGTTTTAGTCGCTTTAATATAATAGTAAAATTGTAAATAACTTGCAACAATTTATTTAACTTTGTTGTTATCAATAGATAACTAGGCTTTTTTCTTCACTGGAATTGGAGAGAAGACAAAGGATAGTTTTTCCTTTTTGCATATTCTTTGAATAGCAAACTTACCTTGTGTCATGGCGATTGGTAAACCACCAGGACCTTGCATCCATTGACCAGATAAGTAGAAGTTTCTTAAACCACGGACTGTGCCACTATGAGCGAACATTGGATCTTTCTTAGTGAATAAGAAGCTCATATAAACACCATAAGAGGTGTTAACGTATCTATTAAATGTATGTGGTGTACAGACATCTAATAGTTCGATATCTTTTAATTCTGGGAATCTAGCAAGGATTCTAGTTTTCACATCGTTAGCGATTTCATTTTTCATCTTTAAATAGAGATTTCTATTTTTAGAAAGTTTTCTCCAATAAGCATATTCATTGCTACTTTGATCCACCATCACGGAAAGGATGGTTTTATCGCCTCTAGTAAATGTTTCATCATAAGCGTAGTTACGAATTGTTAAGTGATCAATTGTTAAACCACCACAGTAGAATTTATCGCAGTTAAAGGAATATGGTGTTGGAATACCACTATTTTTATCAATTGCAAAATGCATCATCACGCAGCTAGGAGCGGGATTTCTTCTTGGATTATCAAATCTCTTTTGGAAAGCTGGGAATCTATATTGGTCTCTTAATAATCTCTTGAGGGTGTAATTGGTATCTAAACAAGAGACAACATAATCGCCTCTAAATTCTTCACCGTTAATTAATTTAATGCCTTTAGCCACACCGTTTTCGACGATGACACTATCAACATTAGCGTTCACTTTTAAAGCACCACCTAAAGAGAGGAACTTTCCTTTCATACGTTCCACCATTGGGGTAGAAGCACCAATTGGAACACCACCATCACCCGCTACGACTGTCGCATAACTATAAATCATAGAGAATAAGTTACCAGCACCAATTTGGGCTTTTTCTAAAGCAAATCTAATGACTGGTGATTTAAACTTCGCCGCGAATTGTTCACATGATTGCGTCATAGTGGCTAAATAGCTTGGCCAAACAGATAAAACCTTTAAGCCTAAAGCTATTTTTCTATGTAAAGGAATCATTGATAAAGGTAAGTCTAATGGTAGTTCGACTTTGGTGAAGTCTCTAACCATCTTGAAGAACTTATGAATCATCTTACTATCAACTGGAGATAATTCTTTCCATTCTCTTTCAGCGCGGTCAAGATCTCTCCAAAGAGTGACTGATTGACCTTCGTATTCAAAAGTACCCCAACTATCGAGGTATAAAATATCATCTTGTGTTTTAAAAGCACCGACATTCTTCCACATTTCATTTAAGAATGTGCCTTCTTTAGTACCAGTAAGCCAGTGAATGCAACCATCAAGATAATAGCCTTTTCTATTCCAGCCTACACACATACCACCCACGACTGGGTTCTTTTCTAATATGACAGCGTGAAAACCGTGCTGTTCAGCATAAATACCTGCTGATAAACCAGCGACGCCGCCACCGATAATAATGATACGTTTTTCGTTTTGCATGCTTAAATGATATAGGCATACCAAAAATTAAGCACACTACTATAAAAATTAATAACTCTACTGAGAGTGGAGAGGTTTATCTACTGGCTTTTCTCTTTATAAAGAGAACAAGGGCAACAATTTCATGAATCACGAGTGGCGCAACGCTTAAAGCAATGATAATGCCCCAGTGTGCAATATCCAAAGGATAGCAAGAGAAGAAGTTATTTAAGCCTGGAATATTAACAACTGCTACTTGTAAAGCAACGCCCACAATGAAGGAAACCCAGAGCAACCAGTTCTTGCTCCAGAAGTTATGGACAAAGGACTTCTTGAGGGAAGTCATACCAAGCATATGGAACAATTCGGAAAGAGATAAAACGCAGAATGCAGCGGTTTGGGACTGGGCTAAGACATCCTTGTCTTCCGCAAAGATTTGCGCAATAGCGTTAATGGATGTTGCACCATGTTCCACCACTGGAATCATTAAGAAGGCAAAGACTGTGGTAATGGTGATTAATAAGCCATAGCCAAATGTCACGAAGTATCCACCTTTAGAGAATAATGATTCTTTTGGGTTACGTGGCTTATCATCCATGATGCCACTTTCCTTTTCATCAGCGCCTAAAGCGACCGCTGGTAAGGAGTCAGTAATTAAATTAACCCAAAGGATGTGAATGGCAATTAATGGGGTTGGTAAATTATTTGCAACAACAAACAAAGACATAATAACAACCGCAAACATCGCTAAAACTTCAGCAATATTTGTCGATAGTAAGAATAAGACTGTCTTCTTAATGTTGGTGTAAATACCACGACCTTCTTCCACAGCTTTTTCAATGGAAGCAAAGTTATCATCATT
>JBGUGI010000144.1:0-32212 GCA_045111495.1 Bacilli bacterium
TAAATTAAAGTCACCAATTTCACCACTCTTCGTGGTTCTTTGGATACTTGTTTGGTTATAACTAGTATCTTGATTATTGGCCTGACCACAGCCAATAAGCATGAATGGGAGGAGTAATAAACCTAAGAATCTCTTTTTCATAGTCTATAGCTCCTTAGATGAGAGGATGACCATGGAGTTTTGAGGAACACTAATTTCGATTTGATCGTGTAAGGATACTTCTAAAACTTGGTTCTCTTTAACAAATCCATCATCACCAATCTTTAAATCCGCTTCATTGTAGATATAAACATAGACTATACTTTGGTCAGTGAAGTCTTCTGCAATTCTAAATGTCTTGGTCACAGGCATCATGCCTCTATTAATAGCGACGACACCAGCGTAGCTTTCAGCAGGACCAATAACACCCATACTTCTAAATGTGTTATCGACTTCTGGGTCATTTGCATCAGTATCAATGATCTTTGCACCTTTTCTCATCAAGTTAGTGAGAAGGACACTACTATGGTACCAAGGTCTTAATCTTTGTTTCATTGCACTGTCAGTAGATAAGGAAGAGAACATACCCCAACCTTTAGATGTCATTGTGCCATCTGAGTTGTACATAAAGTGCATGCCGTCATCAAAGTCCCAGTAAACAATAGAGTTAACGCCCGCGATAGCGCATTGTAATGTATAGTCCGCCATTCTAAGACCATATGAATAGTTAGCGATATAAGCGTTACTATCTGTTTCAGCGTTTTTGCCATCATATAGGCCCGCTTCCCAAATATGTGGGATACGTTTCACGCCTAAATCTTTATCGTTTTTCTTAACCTTATCATAGATATCTCTTACACGGACCGCTAAATCACCAGTATCGATAATCATATTTGGACAATAAACGTGGAAACCATAGTCCCCGACTGCTTCTTTAAGTTCATCGTTCGTGGAGATGCCGTTGAAGTATTCAATTGTGCCTTCAAAACCAGTGGTGTCACCACCGATGATTTTGATGTCATTAAAGCCTCTATCATCTAAGGCTTTTCTGACATTCTTCACACCAGTCGCCCAAATATCGAAGGTATTGTTATAGTTTTTAGATTTACCTTCAGCGCCTGAATAGTTTGGTTCGTTAGAGTTAACGAAGTATTTAATACATTTAATGCCTTGGAATTTGATTAAGTATTCTAAGATATCCGCGGTCATCGTGGCCCATCTTGGGTCACTAGTGACTTTAGTGAACATATTGTATTCATCTTTACCTAAACTACCAGGCACGTTCCAACAACCAAATGCCACATCAATATTATGGTCATCACAATATCTGAGGACATCAATGGTGTTGTTCATTAATTTGTTTGAGAAGTTATATTCCCATGTATCATTGCTTGTATCGTTATCGTATTTATCGTCAAAGTTAGTGATAAACCAGTCATAGTTAAGCATGCATCTAGTCACTTGAGGATTGAGGCGATCCATAATCTTTAAGGATCTTTCCCAAGAGTCACTAGAAAGTTTATCAGGGTCTTCATAGGTACCCCATTCCACGCCTAAACCTTCAAAGTTATCGAGGACGATATGTGATTTATCAAAGACAAGGTTATCTTTATCGACTTTTCCTTTGCTTTGATTACAACCCGCCATAGCGATAAGGGAAGAGGACAACAATATAAGGGAGACAATATTTTTAGTCCTTTGTTTCATAAATTATTTTCCTAACTTAGCGTTAATTTCGTCTAAAACTTTCTTCCAGTTATTGCTTTCAAATTCTTTCTTATAAGCATCAAATGAAATCTTATCGAAGCAGTATTTTAAGACCGCTGTATTAGCGTCGTTTAATAAACCTTCGGTTTTATCATTTTTACTTGGAGTGGACATCCAAGAAACATCCGCTGGTTCTTTAACAACACGTAAGTTACCAGCCGCTTTCGCTGCTTTCATTTCTTCTTGCCAGGCATTTAAGAGATTATAAGCATCTTGTTCAGTGAATGGGTCATAGCTCTTTGTGTCATTACCTAAGGTAGCCATATATCTTAAATATTTAGCACCATTAGTTTTAGTGGCGTATTGACCAGTCATGGAATCTTTTTCCCAGCCCATTTCACTTAAGACAACTTTGCCATCAACGATAGAGTAGTCATAGCCTTCTTTACCATAGATGGCGAGTCTTGTACCTTCTTCGGTTAATAAGTAATCTAAGATATCTAAAATCTTTTCTTGTTTCTTATCAGAGATATCAGCGTTAAACATGGTCATAGAGAACCAGTTTTCAGTACCTTCTAAAGCATATTTACCATCTGGTCCTTTAATCTTTAAGAAAGCAGTGCCATCGTCTAAATCGACGAGTTTTTGTGAGGCTTTGAACAACTTTCTTAACTTAATGTAGTTGGCTAATGAGTAGTTATCATAAAGAATCGCGGCTTGTCCGCCTAAATATAATTGGTTAGCTTTATTCGCAGCGAAGTTGAATTGGTCTTGTGAATAGATTTTTTTGCCACTGACGAAGTCTTTAGCAACTTCTAAGCCAGCGAGATACTTTTCACCAGCGAAGTTAGCAATGGCTTTACCACTATCGTCTTTGGCGTAGCAGTGAGGAGCGTCTTTATAGAAGTTAGTGACACTTGGGAAAGCCCATTCTTCATCGACTAAAACGCTACCTTGGCTCATGCCTGATAACGCTTTGAAGTTAGTGTTAAAGGCATCGCATAAACGTTTGAATTCATCCCATGTATAGACATCACCTTCTCTATAGACAGGATCTCTATCTGGATACATTTCATCAATTTTCTTAGCCCAGTCTCTTCTATAGACATAAGTGAAGTTTGAGAAGTCCTTTTGTGGATTCTTAATGTCATTAGCGATTGGAATGCCATATAACTTACCATCAATCTTTAAAGCATCGATATTAGAGATGTTATCTAACATGTTCTTTAAGTTTGGCCATTTGGACATATTATCTGGTAAGGCTTTAAGCATACCGAAGTCCACCCATGATTCATAAGTTGAACCAAAGTTATAAGCCTTTAAGTTAAATTGAATGGTATCGGTTAAGCTATTACCGTTAATGGCGGTGTTAACCATGGTGTCCCAATCTTCATAGGAGTAGTTAGTAGCGTTGATCTTAACATTGAACTTTTCGTTAATGATATCAGTGTACATATCTTCGCCTTGCCATTGGTCAAAGTAGACGTTTTTAAGATTTAAGATAAGACGACCGTCTTTATCATATTTGTCTTCACCACTTTTACTACCACAGGCGGTGAGAGCACTTAAGCTCATTAAAGCGGTTAATACCGCACCATAGATGATTTTTTTGCTTTTCATAAATATTTAAACCTCCAATATTTATCCTTTGATCGCGCCCACGACGATACCTTTGACAAAGAATCTTTGTAAGAATGGATAGAAACACATCATTGGCACAATGGTGAAGAAAATACTCGCCATTGTAAGACCTTGAGAGAAGCCATCCACTGCTTCTGGGTTTTCAATGTTACTTGAAACTGTCGCAATCATATTTCTTAAGACCATTTGTAATGGCCAAATGTCCGTTTTATCTGGTATGAACAACATCGCGTTATACCATGAGTTCCAGTTGCCAACAGCGAAGAACAAACCAATTGTCGCTAACATTGGTAAAGATAATGGTAAGAAGATTCTAGTGAAGATGATGATGTCATTCGCCCCATCAATCTTTGCACTTTCTTCCATTTCCGCTGGTAAGGATGCGAAATAGTTACGCATTAAGAGCATGTTGAATGTATCAATTGCACCTGGGATAATCATGACCCAAATGGTGTTCATCATGCCTAATGATTTAATTAAGTAGTAGTAAGGAACCATACCACCACCGAAGAACATAGTGACTAAAATCATATTCATCACAAAGCCTTTACCAGTCCATTTATTACGGCTCATCGCATAGCCCGTAATAACTGTGAAGAATAATTGATATAAAGTACCACCCACTAATAGGATCATGGTGATACCAAAGCCAGACCATAATTGATTATTAGTGAACACTTGTTGATATGCTGATAAATCTAATTCTGTTGGCCATAATAAGAGATTGCTCTTTAAATAGCTCGCTTCAGAAGAAATAGAAATCACAAAAGCATTCCAGAATGGGAAGATGATTAAGATTGCGTAAATCACTAAGATGACGCAGATGATAATATCTAAGCCTTGAATTTTTCTATCTCTAGAAGAGCCCTTTGGACGAAGTGGTAATCTTTCTAATTCTTGTTGACGTTTCATTAGATAATACCCCTTTCCCCACATGCTTTAGCGATTCTATCAACGGTAATAACAAGAGCAAAGGAAACCACTGATTTAAATAAACCAATCGCGGTACCAATGCCAGCGTTACCTGAACCACTGACGTAGTGATAATAAATATATGTATCAATAATATTGACGTCTTCTCTAATGAGGTCATTTCCTAAGTTCAAGATTTGGTCAAATCCTGCGGAAAGAACACCACCGACAGACATAATCAATAACAATATTGCGGTTGGCTTAATACCAGGTAAGGTAATGTGCCAAATCTTTTGTAAACGTGTCGCACCATCAATGTCCGCAGCTTCGTATTGATCTTGAGGGATACCCGCCATAGTGGCGAGATAGATAATGCTACCCCATCCTGCTTCTTTCCATATATCAGAAGCAAAGACCATACCAAAGAAGAAGCCTTTATCAGCGAGGAAGTTTGTTCTATCCCCACCCATCGCATCCACTAAGGCGTTAACTGCGCCATTATACGCAAATAACGAGAAGACAAAACCAGAGACAACAACCCAAGAAAGGAAGTGTGGGAAGGTGACAATGGTTTGAATGACTTTTTTAGTTCTAATCATTCTTAGTTCGTTAAGGAGCAAAGCAATGATAACTGCGCCTAAGAAGGAAATAACAATCTTTACAGAACCAATGATTAACGTATTTCTAAACGCTAACCAGAACTTCGCATCATCAAAGACGGTGATAAAGTTATCAATACCAACGAAGTTAGAACCAAAAATACCGACTTTTGGATTAAATTTTTGGAATGCCATCAAAACGCCATACATTGGCACGTAGCAGAAAATAATATAGAAAACAATCGCGGGGATAATCATCATGACTAAGTATTTACTTCTCCAGAACTTAGCCCCGAATTTTCTAAATGGATTGTTACGTTTGGCGATTGTCGTGAGTTCCATATCTTTTATCTTTCGTATTTAAGAATGTAATCAATCACTGTGTCGATATCGGTAAACAATAACTCTGTGACTGTATCCGCTCCACCGGCATAGATAGCGATACGTCCTGTTTTAGCGTCGGTTAAGCATGAAACAGGGAATAAAACGTTAGGGACATATCCGCTTGTTTCATAAATCTTTTCAGGAGCGAGTAAGAAATTACCGCATCTATGTAACACTTTGCTTGGATCGTCTCTATCAACGATCGCTGCACCGATGGAATAAACTAAACCTGAACAGGTGAGATTTGCACCATGGAAGAAGACTAACCAACCTAAATCACATTCAATAGGAGTTGGTCCCGCACCAATTTTAGTGCCACACCACCATTCATAGCCTCTTTCCATGACATGTCTATGTTTGCCCCAATATTCCATATCCTTGGAATAAGAGAGGAAGATATCACCAAATTGTGTATGACCTGAATCACTTGGACGGGAGAACATTGCATATTCCCCATTAATCTTTCTTGGGAATAAGACACCATTTCTATTAAATGGAAGGAATGGGTTATCCACTAATTCAAAGTCTTTAAAGTCTTTGGTTTTACCAATGCCTAATGTTGGTCCATGATTAGATGTACAGAAGATAATGTAATATGTACCTTCAAGTTCCACTAAACGTGGGTCATAGGCATATTCTAATTTGATGGGTTTTCCTTCTTTATCGTGGAAAACAATTGGATCTATTTCAAAATCAAAATGGATACCGTCTTTAGAATGTCCCACGAATAAGAATGGGATACCGTTTTTCGTATCTGCTCTAAAAACACCAATGAATTCACCCTTGTAGGCCATGACCGCACTATTGAAGACACGGGATGCATTAGGGAATGGATTCATCTTGATAATAGGATTTTCAGAGTATCTCCATAATGGAGAATCACATCCTTCTGGACGTGGCTGATAAGGCATATTAGCTAATTCGTTTCCATAGATTTTATGTTTCATAATTAATACCTACTTTTCTATATTCGATTCTCTTTCAATAAAGTCACATCTAATGACAATTTGAGAATATGGGATTTGATGTGATTTAATGGAATTTGCCACATATTTGGCCACTTCCTCACCAATTTCTTGGCGTGGAATGTTAAATGTCGATAATCTTGGAGTCATAAATTCTCCAGTCCTGATGTTATCGAAACCAATAACAGAGATATCCTCAGGAACCTTTTTACCTAATCTATTAATTGTTTTAATAGCGTTTAGAGCGATTATGTCATTTGCGCACACTATCGCAGTAATATCGTTGTTATTTAATGCATTAATGAGCATTTGCTCATCAGCGTAATTCTTCTTTTCGATATTAAAGATAATTGAGCATGGGTTAACTTCGTTTTTATGATTTTCAACGCACGCCATATAGCCTTCATGTCTTTCTCTAAAGGACAAGCTATGGGAATCACTACCATAGAAGGCAATATTGGTATGGCCTTGTTCGATTAAACGTTGGACCGCTAAATAGGCTGAATCATAGTTAGAGAACTTAAATTGTGTTGCTTCACTATGGAATGTTTTAGGATCCACGATAACAAGTGGTTTACCTTTACTCGCTAAGACATCCACGATTTGTTGAGGAGCCACATGGATGATAATAAAGGCACTACATGATGATTCTTTGAGCTTTTTAAGAAGGCCATCATCAATTTTGTCTTCTTCAAAAGCGAAGTATTCGACGATCAAATTGCTTCTAGATAAAGTGGAAGATATCGCAGTAATGATTGGCTGCCAGAAATCTTCCTTGAACAAAATACGGCTAGAGCCAATTAAAAGGACACGGTTAGAAGCCACTTTATGCACTTTTAATTTGGATGTGTCATAACCGAGTTCTGTGGCTTTTCTAATGATTCTTTCTCTCGTGGCGTCAGAAACATTGTTCTTGCCCCCTAACGCTCTAGAGACTAAACCCTTAGTCACTCCACATTCTATTGCAATTTGTTCTAAAGTTGGTTTTTTCATATTCTTATTATCTTTAATTTATTAATTATTAATATACGAGTATAGGAGGGGTATATAATTACCCCTCCAAATACGCGTTCTACGCACTTAGCGTGTTATTGATTTGAAAATACTGTATCAGCTGGAATAGCAGCGGCGTAATCGCCAGTCACTTCAGTGACAGTAAATGTAACTTTACCAGTAGGTGCTACTGCATAAACACCTTTGATAACATTACCACCAACGGTAATTGTCATTTCTTGGTTAGCACCGTTCATCGCTGTTGTATAAGAGCATTGAACGTTATCTAAGCTAGCACCAGCACATGTGAAGTAGGCTTTGCCACCTTCATCAAATTTGATACTTGCGGCACCTAAAGCGATTGTGCCGTTTAATGTTAAATTCTTCTTGGCATAGTAGTTCAACGATGGATCGTTATCAACGTTGCTGAAGCACATTGCGTCTGCACCAACATAGTAGTCTTTACCAGAACTGCTACCTTTAGAAGTGTTCAAAATGGCAAATCCGTAGTATGTCTTAGTGGCATCTAATGCGACAGTATATTTGGTCCAACCTTGACCAGCTTCTAATGTCACGTCGAGTTCTGTTCTATAGTTAGCACCTTGTGTAGAGCTATCGACTTTTTGAACTTTGTAAGCCATGATTTTGACTTTTTGAGTGACATCAGCACTATAGTTCTTCAAATAGAGGGAGAAACTTGTCATACCTGTCATTGGTTTGGCGGTACCTTTGTAAAGATCCCATTGAATGTATCTCATGTTACCCCATTGGCTATTTAAGAGCTTTAAGGATTGAGAACCTTCAGCGGCGTCTTCTTTATTCAAAGCAGCACCAGCACCGGAGCCTGTTAAATCCCATTTGGATCCACCAACTGGAGAAGAAGTAGATTCAGAACCTTTGTACATATCAATGTAGAATGCACCACTGGAACCACAGTTCTTGGATTCATCTTCATCGCCTTTTTTGATTGTTCTTCCGGTTTCAGTATAAGATTCAACGTTATCACCACGGATGATATCAAAACTTACATTATTGAGAGCACCAGTAACTTGGCCTTGACCTTCGACTGAGACGAATGTGAGTTTATCTAAATCTTCGGAAATTGTTGCTTTATATGTTGCATCACCGACGACCATTGTTAATTCATCTTCAGCAATGGTATATGTACCATTAAGTTCCATTGCCATACCAGGAGCGGCTAATGTGACTTCTGTATCACTCTTGATTCTAAGAGTGGCATTGATTAATCCACCGATTTTTCCTAAATAAGCGTTACCAGGAATTAATGCTTTGTCTTCAACTGGAGGAACTTCTGGAACATATGTTGCATATGGATCAGCGGTATAGACTTCAACGTCATCAATGTATAAGTATGATGGTTGATTATCAGGTAAATCTTTATTCTTTTCCATTTCAATCATGAATCCATAGTATGTGAGGTTTGGATTCAAAGCGATTTCGAAATGTGTCCATTCACCGATAGCAGCTGCTTGATCAAATGTGCCAACTTTAACTTCATCATTCTTTGTGGAAAGACGTGGATTTGGTTGTGAGAACATAGAGACTACGAATTGTTTAACATAGCCATTTGTCTTAGCCCAGAAACTGAATTTAGAACCACGGAAGTTATTTCTATCTGCTGTGCCATCGAATAAGCCCCATTGCATGTATCTAAATGCAGCACCTTTGGTGTGTTTTAAGCAAAGATAATTCTTGCTACCATTGTGGCCATTGCTGTCATTCTTTAATTTAAGTTGTTCACCATCGCTACCTAATAATGACCAGCCATTGCCACCCCATGGAGCAGAAGAAGAGCCATCATAGTATTCAGAATAGTATGCACCACGGCAACCACTTCTAGCATTGATGTCTGGATATTTTTTGCAATATGCTTGGCCATCTTTTTCGTATTGTTCATAGTTATCAACAACTTGAACAGCGTTGAGATTAACACCAGTGACTGCGTCTGCTAAAGCACCACCAGCTTCAACAAACTTCAAGGATTGACCACCGTTCTTTAATTGAGCTTTGTACACTAATGTGACACCACCATCAGCAGATGTGAATGTCATATTTTTATTAGCATCAATTGCGACGTTACCTGGAATTTGTTGTTGCTCAGGAGCGTCTAAAACTGTCGCTGTTGCTGCACCATTAGCGCCTAACTCGACTTTAACGGTGTAACCATTATTTAAGACACCAGTATATTTGGTGTATTGGCCCATTTTTTCGACTTCAGCTTTAACTGGGTTATCAAGGGTAACAAATTTTAAGGAATCTAAGTAACCATGATATGGTAAGTTACCATCGACTGAACCCTTAATAGCGATTTCAATCTTTGTAAGATATGACATAAAGTCATCTTGATGAATGCCTGTCCAATCTGCGACAGCGGCAATTGATTGACCTTTATGTTGATTCCAAAGATCCCAAGCGGCATCGTCTAATGGAAGTGTATATTCAACGTATTCGCTAGATTGTGCTTTAAGTGGATAATAGAAAGCTGGACTTTGTTGTTGGCCTTCAATTTCACATGTAGCATATAAGATAACTTGGATATCACAATCCGCTGGAACCATTAATCTGAACTTCATTGCGTTAACAGATTTATTGAAAGTATTGGTTTGGAACTTTTTGGCCATTTTGTAGTATGAGCCATTTCTCCAAGCATCAAATCTTAAGGCTTTATTACCTTCAACTGAGTTTGTACCTAATGCGACAGTGGCTTTAGTATCTTCAGACCAGCCATTATCTTTCCATCCGATTGCAACCCAATCAGCATCCGTTACTTCGGAAGATGATTCATAGGATTCGAAATCATCGACCACCACTTCAGCGGCGTATTCAGCGAACTGAGCGGTGAATGTTGTGTCGGCTGTAATTGGTTGAGCGAGATCTTTATCCCAGCCTTTGAATCTGTATTTGACTGCATTGGCGTCCGCTGCTTTAGTTGGTGTTTCACCGGTATAAGTAGCTTTTTGACCTTCTTCGACTTCGCCTGTTTGGACTTCTTGACCATCAACGACGAATTTAACTGTGAACTTTTTGTTGGCGACTGTAACTTTGAATGATGTGGTAACTTCTTTATAAGTGACCACGACATCTTTTTCGCCCACTTCATCTAAGACAGTACCATTAGCAGGATTGGTTGTGTAACTATGAACGGCTCTACTAGTGCCGTCAGAGAAAGTACCGGTAACCACAATACCTGTTAAGTCTAAGGCTTCGCCGCGAACATAAGCTGTTTTAACATTATCAAGATTAACAGCAATGCTAACTACGGTTGGAGCGACGGAAGTGCTAGAACTACTAGATGATGAAGATGGAACAGAAGTACTTGGTGTTGAGCTAGTGGAACTACTCGGAGTACTACTGGATGAGCTACTTGGTTTTGCGGTAGTTGGGTCACTGCTTGGTTGAGAAGTACTTGCTGGTTCTGTGCTTTGTGGCGCTTCTGTTGATTTAGTTGTTTCTGCTGGTTTATTACATGCAGCAAAAATCATACTTGAAACAAGAGCAAGCGATAGAAAAGCAAATTTTGTCTTATTTTTCATAAGATTTTCCTTCCTTGCATTATGCAATATGTAAGAGTTTTTTGGACTCCTTGACAATTGCATTATAATGCACGTTGAAATAGCTATTAAAGTAAAAACTGATAAACTTTATAGTGTTTTTTGTAAACATTTTGAAAAGTTTACTAAAACAAGTAAAGAAAACTAAACAATAAATAATAAATAAAATATATAAATAATAAGGATATAAAATATAAAGAAAAAGCGCTTGTAAACTTTTTAAATTTTCGTTTATTTTTAGCGCTTCTACATGATCTCTTTTATGACTTGTTTGAGCTCTTCTTTCATCCTTTTATGTGCGGTCACATAAGCATGGTTACTAATTGCTGTATTATCACCATTAAACTTGTGGATATATAAATTCTTATATAAAGGTTTCAAATATTCGTAAGTTTCCTCATATAAATAGTAAGCATTTTCTTCTTTTAAAGTGCCGTAAATCATTAATATTTTTAAGTCTTTATTGTCCTTAATTTGTGAATCAATTAAAGCTTGATATTGTCTTTTAAAATAGTTGATTCTAGTATCCCTTAATTTTGGATCTTCTTGGATGTAAGAATTATCATTACAACCTAAAGAAATGATTAGTAAATCTGGTTTAAAGTCATCTTCATAATTAATATTGGAATTTACTTTCAATTTATCAATAAAATCGATGATTCCTATATTTTTTGGATTAGTATAGCTAGAAAAAGTTAGTCCCCAGCCAGAAGCAGAAAGGATATCCATTTCCATATTAAGTTCATGCAATGCTGAGTAAACAAAATCTTGGACTGAATCAGAGGTATGAATAGAAGGTTCTTCATTATGACCTAAGATACCGAAACCCGCCACTGTGGAGTCACCAAACACTCTCACTTTTTTATCATATTCGTGATCGTATTTTAGCATCTCACCATTAACTGCAATATCGCTAATTAGTAAGGTATCATCATTAGCCTCATTGGCTTTAATAATTTCGATGTAATGAGTACTTATTTTCTTGAAGATAACAGTTTGGAAACCATCTTCATTAAAGATCTTATGTTTATTTTTAAAGTCGCCATCAAGCACAATATAGAAATATCCTGGAGAAGGTAAATTTACTAAATTGATGGTAACAGCGCTGCCATACATCTTAAAAGAAACAGAGGAACCACCATTAAATAAATAAAGAATATTATCTTTAAAAAGATATCTTCCGTTAATGTGTACTTTTGTTAAATCAATCATTAACTTCATTGTAGCGTACGCGCAAGAAACCGCAATTGAAATTAATATTGTTTACTAAAATTTATAAAAGTTTACTAAAACATTGTTTATTATATAAATGTATGAAAAACTTTTTAAAATTATTCCTTTTATCCCCAGTTGTTTTCTCAACTGTTGGTTGTCAAAAGCCACAACAAGTAGAACCAAAGCCAGTGGATGTTGTGGTCATTTCTGGTCAAAGTAATGCGGTTGGATGTACCCATATTTCATGTATTAAGAGATCCATAGGATCTGAGAAGTATACAGAATACATGAGAGGCTATGAAGGTATTCAAATCGCCTATGATTCATGGACTAAAGATGAAGGTCCTAAATACTATTCACAAAACAAATCTAAAGATGATGGCTTTGTGAAAGTCATGTTAGGCCAAGGCAATAGCCAAGCAACATTTGGTCCTGAAATCGGCATTGCGGAAAGAATGCATGAAAAATACGCAGGTAAATTATTCTTAATTAAATACGCCTGTGGCGCTTCTAATCTTAAAGATGATTGGACAAAGCGTAATTCTCCAATGTATGGCCGCTTCATCGAATACGTGAAGAAACAAATGGGTAACCTTAAAGAACAAGGTTATGAGCCCACTATTAAGGCATTCTGTTGGATGCAAGGCGAAGGTGATTCCTATCCAGGCTATTATGATGAATACTACGATAACTTAAAAGAATTCGTGGGTAACGTTAGAACAGACCTCAAAGAACTCTCTGGCAACGTTGACGTCCCATTTATCGATGCGGGTATTAATAACTCTCCACAATGGCAGTACTACCGTAAAGTTAACGAAGCTAAAGAACAATTCGCTAACGACAGTGAAAACAATATCTATATCGACACCATTCAAGCGGGTCTACACACTAACGAAGAACCATTTGATAATGTTGATACCGCTCACTACGATACAGAATCACAAGTGAAGTTAGGTAACTTGTTCGCAGAACAATTTGAAAAGTTCTTGGATAAGTAAGTTAATAAAATCCTTTCAAAAAGGCACCACTTCATTCTCCTTGGTGCCTTTTCTTTTGTTTATATTTCTTCGCCTCTTAAGAAGCGATGCTTAATATTATTAACTTCTCCTGAGTAACAGAAGCGTTCCACGATTTGAGCGGGTTCTAATTTCATGAAGTCATCTTCTAGTTCATCAATAACCAAAGCATCAAAGTCATAGCCTTTTTCTAAAGAACCAACTTTACCAAATAAAGCACCACTAGATTTCGTAGCCATATAGAAAGCTTCTTGGAATGTAATGGTTCTATTATCAGGCTCATAGAATGATTTTAGTTTAGATAACCTAACCGCACTTGCAACTTGTCTATATATGCCCAAATAACTACCCGCGGATATATCACTACCGATGGCTAAATTAGTACCCGTATCAAGTAATTTACCTGTTTGCATAATACCCGCGATGACGTTTGTGGTCGCGTCAGGACATTGGACTGCATAGCCTTCACATTTATGAAGTAAGGCTAAATCTTCTTCACTTGGGAAGATGAAATGAGCGGCGATAAATGGTTTGTGTTTAAGTAAACCTGCTTCTTCATATATTTGCATATCGCATCTACAGTCTTTAAAGCATTCCTTGGCTTCTTCTTTTTCCCATAATGATTCGACGATATGGGTTTGACAGCCAATATCATATTTATCAGCGAGTTTACCTAATTCTTTTAATAGTTCAAAAGAACAAGTAGGCGCGAATCTAGGCGTTAATATCGGTTTAGCGTACTTATTGTTAATATGTTTCTTAATAAATGTTTCTGTATCTAATAATGATTGTTTTGTAGTTTCTATTAAGATATCAGGACTATCTTTATCCATGTTGACCTTACCAACATAGGACATAATACCTTTATCTTCTAAAGCATTAATTAAATAATCAGTGGCTGGATTATGAATAGTCGCAAATACACTAGCGTGCATTGTGCCATGCTTAATCAAATCATTAACAAAAGCACTGTAGACTTTTTTAAAGAATTCTTCGTCTTTATATTTAGCTTCTAACGGGAATGTGTATTGATTTAGCCAATCATAAAGTAAAGCATCCATCGCTATTCCACGATTAGGATATTGTGGAGCGTGCACGTGTAAATCGCTAAATGCGGGAATAATAACACCATTACCAAAATCAATGATTTGATTATCTTTGTATTCTTTTGGTAATTCATTTAGTACATCTTGGATGACACCGTTATTGACGATTATATAGCCGTTAGTGATTTCCACTAACTCTTTAGAATTTTTAGAATAAACGATATTACCACGATATATTTCCATATAAGTTATACTATCACGCACGATATTTATTGATAAACAAAAAGATATACCCGAAGGCATATCTTATTTGTGATTGTTTTATCTTTATAGTAAGAAGAACTCAAGGAAGAGACATTGATAATAAAGGTTATAGTCTAAATAGATGCAGAATGAACCATATTTTTCATAACAATAATAGTTCACATCGTCATCATATTCAGGATATGTAGCGCCTTTTTCAAACCAATTCTCTGTAAAGTCTTCTTTAGTGTCATCCCATTGGGCAATCTTATAGCCCCTATCTAATAAGGCATAGAAGTATTCTTCTTCCATCTCGTAGGACTTTTGATTAGATTTAACAGTAACTTGTAAAACCTTAATATCTTGTTCACGGGAGAACTTAAAGGAGAATTCATAGCCTTCGCCCACTATTTCTGGAACAGGGGTATAACCATCTAAGAAATAGTCCACTGCGTTCATTGGGAATTTGGTTTTATCAATGTTAGGAACATAATTGAAACAATATAAGCCTAAACAACCCATTTGTTTACCGTTATAGCTCTTAACAGAGTCTATACCAATGATTTCTACCGCGTGAGTTTCATCAATGACCTTATCCGCGTATAAAGCGGTTTGTTGCCAATAATAGTTACCATCATTGAAGTAATCTGGTTTTACAACACATTCAAATAAACCTTTTTCCCAGGCAACATAAGCGTAATCAACAATCTTATCAGCAGCTTCTTCTTGGGTTTCATAATATAAATAGAACCAAATAGCTGGATCACCATAATCATCAGTGGTGACTTTGTATTCAAAGCCTACACATTCCATATAAGGAATGACATCCCCTATCGCGTCATAGCACGCTTGAGCGGCCTCTACTCCCCATTTAGAATCTTTCACTAATGGATTGATTTCTGGTTCTTCAGAACTTGAAGAAGATGAGGATGAGCTAGATGGAATAGAGGAAGAGATTGAAGAAGTACTAGAAGTAAAGGAACTAACACTAGAGATGATTGATTCCACACTGCTAGAAATAGAAGATTCACTACTAACAGTACTAGTAGTTTCTTGATTATCGCTACTTACTTTTGCCTCACTAGAGGACGTGTCGTTACACGCCCCTAGTAATAAAGCAGGAATAATTAATAAATAACGTAATTTATTCATGACTATTTCACCTTGTTAAGGATAATGCCACCTGTGGCATCACCAAACATATAATCACTTTCAGCGGTGGCTTTATATGTTAATTCAATGTGACTACCATCTTGGGCTAATTTGACGGTGACAAGTTCACCATTATTACCCATAAATTCATAGATTTCAGAAACATAGTCATAGTGATCAAAGACTAAGTTAACAGTAACATTGATTGGTTGACCTAAACCTAAATCTAAGCCGAGAACTAATGTCGCGGTTGTTTCATCTTTTAAAGAGAAGGTGACATCGTAGGTGTTGTTGTTAGAGACAATACCACTAGCGAAGAATGTTCTACCAATGAATAAACCATTTGGATCACCAATTGTTTCTTGGTCATAGGTGGTAATTTCAATCTCATTAGAAGTAATTGTTGTACCGTTAGTGTTAGTGGCAACAATACCCGCTTTACCTTCAGATAAAGCTGTAGCTAAACCGGTTCTAGAATCAATAGAAACAACTTCTGGATTTGTGGAGACCCATCTCACTGTTTTATAAGAAGCATTTTCTGGATAAACAGTCGCGGATAACTTCATAGAAGAACCCACTCTTAATGTATATTTAGGAGCGGTGATATCAATCATTGTGACTGGAACGATATCAGCGTCATCATAATCTCTACATGTTTCATCCGCGGAGAAGACAAAGTCTTTCATACCGATACCTAAATCATTACCACCAATTTGATTGGCTTTAAGAATGATTTTAACCATAGAAGCTGGTTCAAATGTTTGAGTTAAGACTTTTGGTGACATACCAGTGCTTAATGAAGCTTTTTCAAATTCCGCTCTCATTTGGTCAGTCACATCAACTGTCGCCCATGTATTACCATCATTACTTGTTAAGATCTTAATGGATTCAAGACGGTTTAAAGAGTTCTTGGAATTAGCTCTAAATAAAGCATAAGCAAATGACATCTTATTCACTTGTTGATTAGCGAAGTCAAAGAAGATTTCATCTTCAAATCTTTCTCCAAAGAATGTTTGGCTATTAGGAGCACTATAGAAGACAACATCATCTTCTGCAAAGTTTTCAGAGTTTTCACATGTTCTGACAGTTACTCTCCATGTGGTGATGTCATATGGAGCAAAGCTATTTGAAACAAGGTTGACGGCATCAACATCATAGTGGCCGTCACTATTTGGAGATACTGCATCTTCGAGTCCAAATCTATAGACGTCTTGAGCGGTGTGCTCAACTTGTTTTGGTTCGTTGACTTTAACTTTAAGAATAGATGATTTAATGGTTTCTTTATCACCATTTACTGTTGTGGTATAGACTTCTGCTTCACCAGCGGAAACCGCTCTTAAGTATTGGTGACCAGATTCAAATGAAGGGATTAATTCCACCACGTCTTCATTAGAAGTGTGCCAATGGACATCTTTCTTATTCGCATTAGCAGGTAAATATGAATATGAAATATCCACTGAATCATCTGGATACATGACGATTTGATGTGTATCATCACTTTCCACAGTTTCATTGATATTGATGCTCATACTTTCAATATAAATATCTGGTTCTTCTTCGTGACCAAGCATATCAGCGTATGTCTTAATTGTGCTTTCACTGATTTCTGGAGGGAGAGTCACTGAATCTGGTGTTTTAGTGGTACCAAACTCACTAAGTTTAATGACGAAACCTAATGAATCATCGTTAGGATCATCAAAACCTCTAATACGGCTGATATAACCGTCTTCATTGATAAAGAAATCAATATAGGAGATATGATTGGACCAAAGGAAACCAAGACCTCCTAAGACTTTATCTAACGATGATTCTTTAACAACATAACTACCTAAGACACCTTCAACGTCATCTTCAGTAATAACGCTTATGAAATATGGCATATAGAAGTAAGCTTTATCGATACCCACTTTTGTGCCTTTGCTACCTTTAGAAATCCAACCAGTGGTTTGCATATGCATTTGTTCATCCCAATAGGCATAAGATTCATTGTTATAGTAGCAATAGAAATCCCAGGCATATTGATAACCCATCATCACTGCAACATTGCTATTTAAAACAGCGACAAAGTCATGGTTACCAACATAGTATTCAATACCGCTTTCTTCGCCTTCTGTTAGTGAACTAATAGCGAATTCCGCGGTCATATTGCTATAGTCTTTCTTTAAAGCATCTTCAATGTCACTACCAAAGATTACTGGAGGAGGTGGTAAGACTGGATCTGAAGAAGCTGAGGATGAGGAAGAACTTGAGCTTGGAGTGGATGTACTACTTGGATTACTTGAACTACTTGGTGTAGAGGAAGTAGGTACACTACTCGTGGAAGTTGTTCCTTGACCAGAAGTAGTTGTTTCTTCACTTGTAATAGATGAAGTTAATGTACTTTCAGTGCTTGAGTTACTGCTTTCGCTGCTACTTGTTTTGCTTTGGTTACAGCCAGAGATAACTAAGCTAGAGAGAAGCGCTAAAAATAATAATTGTTTTTTCATAATGACTAATCTCCTATTTATTTGATGTCGATTGCTTGATAGATAACGATGCAAATCATATTCATTGATGTGCGGTACATGACATTGACTTTGATAGATAATCCACCACCGACATAAGTCATTGGGACAGCATATGTATCATTGTCTTCATATGAAATCATGTCACCTTTACTCATACCAATATTGGTTAATTGAGTGACGTATCCGCCGAAATCAACAGATGAAGCTTGTTTGTAATATAAGCAAAGAGTGATATCTTTATCTAAGCCTTGACCCTTTGAATCGACAAATGCATAACCATCGTATAAAGCGGTATCACTCTCTAATTTAGGGAAACTTGTGGCCCCGATAAATGAAGCGATATAAACATTTGGCCATTTATTATTAAGAATGATATATAAGGCATCACAGTTATAATCACCAACGGTCATATATAACTGGATAGTTAAATAGCCTTCTTCATCCACTAAGGTGGTCACACCATAGTTATCAGTGCCTGTAACAGTGAAACCTTCTTTAACTAATTGGTTAACGTAAGTAGTAACCGCTGTTTGTCTATCTACGAACATTGCATAGATATGAAGAGTATCTCTTTGAGAATCGTAGTTAGTGGTATAACATTGAGCCTCAAATGCAGGTAATTCCATGCCTGTATATAAGTTAACGAATTCACTCGCCCATGCTTCTTCTCTATCTTTCTTAATAAAAGCGGAGATTAAGAAATATGGATCTTTGTCTTCCACTATTTCAAAGCTCACGAATAAATCATGATAATAATCTTCCATTTGATAGCCATAACTATAGCCATCCGCGTTACTGATATAAAAGCCACGCTCTTCCATCTTTTCGCTATATAGACGAGAACAGCTTTTTGGATTAACGCCATAACAAGCCACTTCCATCACAAGGACTTCTTGGCCGTCTTTGGCTTCTTTTTTAAGCAAGGCATTATAGCTTGGGGCAATGAATTCAGGAACTTTATTCCATGAATCGCCTAACGCTCTTTTAGCGATGCTTTTAATTGTCTCATCCCAGTAATGGGCTTCATATATTTCACCAAGTTCAATTTCCTCTGGTGTTATCACATGTGGCATAGAACTTGAAGAACTAGAAGTACTGCTGCTAGAAGGTATTTCACTGCTAGAAGAAATACTACTGCTAGAAGAGGAAGATGAGACGCTTGAAGAAGTGCTACTACTGCTACTTATAGTAGAAGAAGAGACACTGCTTTCACCACTAGTGGTACTAGAAGTTGATTCTTCTAAGCTAGAAATAATGGAAGAATCACTACTACTTACTTCACTAGATGTATTTGGTTTTTGACAAGCCACCACCATTAAAGGAACTAATGCTAGGGCTAGTAATCTAATATGTTTTCTCATTTTATTTTCCTATTTGTATGAATGAATATTGGAGGCTAGTAAAAACCAGCCCCCAATTAATAATTTATTATTAGTCAACGACAGTTAAATCAACTGTACCCTCATCACTATAGAATTCAGCGATACCATTTGTATAGAATGACATGCCTTCGTTGTAGAAGTCTAATAAGTCACTGCCAGAATGTCTAATATCGAAATAGCATGTGTCATCATCATCGAAATAATAATGGCCATTTTCGAATGTGAAATGGAATGTACCATCGATTGTGGCTTCTTTACCTTCGACGACCGCTAGTGTGTGTTCGAGACCACTTTCATCTTCAAAGGTATAGTTAACAACAACATCTTGTTGACCTTCACCGCCTTGGCCTTGTTGACCTTGACCTTCGCCGCCTTGGCCTTGTTCTTCGCCTTCGGTAATTTGTTCACTAGAAACAAAAGTTAGCATAAGGTCGTTATAGAGGTCGAAAAGAAGAACTGGACCACCGTTATAGCCGAAGATAACCATTTCATCATCAATAATCATTAAGTAGGCTTGGGAGCCAGAAACTCTGATGCCAATCATGACATTTTCATCTTCGTCATAGACGTATGAACCGTTATCGTATGTGAAATTATAGGTGTCATTGATAGAAGCAGAAATGCCTTCTTTAACCACTAATGTGAATGTTTCGCCATTCTCATCATCGAATGTATAGGTAGTAACTGTAATCTTTGAAGCGCCTTTGGTAACGGTGAATTCGATTTCAACGTCTTCATCATTACTAGAAATAGTAACTTTAGCAGTACCTTCTTTAATAGCGGTAACTAAACCTGTTTCACTGACAGTAAGAACTGTTTTATCGTTTGAATCATATAAAAGTGTTTTGTCTGTCGCATCTTCGTTAACGGTTGCATTGATTTGATGTGTTTCACCAGTTTTCATAGTGACTGGGGTTGTATCCACAGTGATTCTTGCAGCAACATAACTATTGACGTGAACATAATATCTTAATTCAAAATCATCATCTGACTTGGCAACAAGAGTAAAGTCGCCTTCGTTTAATGCAGTAACAACACCATTCTTAATAGAAGCGGTTCCTTGTCGTTCAGGTACGTAGTTATAACCGACATCACCTTCAATAAAATATTGATAGGTATCATAGTCTGTATAATTAAATTCAATGGTTTCTGCGTTGGTATTGAGTTTAAGTATGAGATTACCTTCATTTACAGTAATTTCACCATCGTCAAAGGAAGCTTCGAAGGTGCCAAAGCAGCCAGGGAAATAATCACCAAAAGAAAGGATGGATAATTCCATGTGATAGTTACCATCATAAGTGACTGTAATATCACCAATGTTTACTACATGTTCTGCATTATCATTCATGTAGTCTTGAACGATGAAATCACTATTCGCAGTGTATTTTCCAGCATATGGATTGATTTCACCAGCGGTTTCATCTTCGATACTTAAGTTGACATTGACTTCTGGAACAGCGTTGCTTGTCGCGGAAGCAGTGAATGATTCACCAATTTTCATTTCTCTTCTTGTGTCTTTGGTGTTAAATGGAACAACTGCACCATCAATCTTGAGAGTGATTTCACTAGTTGATAATACTCTTACGTATTCACCACTAGTTGAAGAATAGCGATCAGCGCAGTCAGTCACTTGAACGTGGTTGGCATCAACGAATTGCAACAAGATAAGATGGCCACTAGCATTTGCAAAGAATAAGTAGCCATTGTTATAAGTGATACCTGTGAAATAATATCTTCTACCACCATCGAGAACGACTGTGTCGGCGTAGATATCAATAGTATTTTCGCCTTTTACAAAATAGCCTTGTTGTTCTTCAGTAAAGGAAACAGTTGTCTTAACGCCGTCAACTGGTTTATTTTCAGCGTCACGTGTATATGTAAATTCAATGCTAGAGATATCCGCTGGATAGTTATCATATTTACCCACTAATTTGATGTAGTTAACATTTGGAACATCAGTGTAAATACGGTCACCACCGTTGCTTTCAGATTCTAGGAATTCATACATTTCATCTTCTGTATAACCAGCATAAAGTCTGAAGTTACCATTACCACCATTAACGGTAATCGCGGTAACACCATGTAAAGAATCAGCGTTTCTAATAACGTCACCTGCCATTACTCTAAGTTTGGAATTGACAGTAGTCATTGATCCTTCAGCATTAGAATTTTTATAAAAATAAAAGCATTGGAAATAATCACTATTTGGTGTAGTACCACGAGCGTTAACGTAAGCGGTAAGACCAGCAATACTGAAATCAAGTTCATTACTTAAATCCAAAACTAATTTATTGCCAGTTTCAGGAACTAACGCTGGTTCAACAGTAATTTCGTATGTGTCTTTAAAACCATGATAAGAAACAGTAACGGTTAATTTACCAACTGTATCTAAGATAGTTCCGATAGCAGGTTCAGTTGTGTAGTCACCAATGCTTGTGACAAATCCGTCATTATAGAAAGCATCAACACATAAACCCCAAGGGTGGTATTCATCACCTTGATAGAAGACTTTTTGTGCACCTTTTGCCTCAACACTAATGCCAGTAAGCTTTCTTTCAACAGTAATTTTGAATTCTTTAGTGAAGGTTCCGTATGTAACAGAAACAGTATTTTCACCTAATGTTTCTAAGACCGCGCCGTTAGCAGGATCGGTTGTGTAATCAGTAACTGTTTCTACTGAATTATCATCGTATTTGGCTTTGACCACTAAACCAGATAAGTCTAATTCGTCATTGTAATAGTATTCAGTCTTAACATTATTAATATCGATATCGATACCAGTTAAAACTTTAATGACGTTGATTTTGAAGGTCGCAGTCTTTTCTTGATAAGCAACTGTAACGGTATTTTCTCCTGCGTTTGTTAAGAGAGTACCATTAACTGGATTAGTTGTGTAATCAGTCACAACTGCAGTGGAATTATCGTTGTATTTGGCGGTAACCACTAAACCAGTAAGATCTAAAGCTTCGTTATAGCCGTATTCTTTCTTAACGTTTTCAGTGTTGAGTTCAATACCAGTTAATACTTTATTAACGGTAATTTTGAATGAGGCAGTAAATGTTAAATAGGTCACAACGATATTGTTTTCACCCACTGTTTTAAGTTCGCTACCATTAGCGATATTTGTGGTATAGTTTGTGACTTCTGTGGTTGTGTTATTACTATAATTTGCGGTTACCACTAAACCAGCAAGATTAAGAGTGTCACCATAGTTATAAGCCTTTTTCACATTGTCTGTGTTTAGGCTAATACCGGTGACTGTTGGGATAATAGAGCTAGAAGTAGATGATGTAGATGAACTAATACTACTAGTCGAGTTATTAGAACTACTGCTACTACTAGATATATCAGATGATGGGGATGGGAGTGATGTTTGTGTGCTAACTTCGCTAGAAGAAGATTGACTAATTTCGGATTTACTACTTGATTGACCGAAATCGCACGCTGTGGCGACTAATGTCACACCTAACATTAGACTGGCAATCTTGATGAATGATTTTTTGATCACTGACATATTATGTCCTTTCTTTTCATGATGTGCGTAATTATGTGTGCTCGTATACGCACTCACGACTTCAATCTTACTCTTCGCGTTTTACTAAGTAAACGAATAAGATACGCAAAGAAATGACAAAAATAAAAAAATGGCATTTTTTGATTAAAATATGCCCAATTCTTAACTTTTTATTTTAGATATTTAACTTTTAATCTTTTAATCTTCTCTTCGTTAAGAGAACAGTTTTCCACTAAAAAGTTGTCTAAAGAACCAAATTCTCTATCAATTTCATCAAATGAAATATCTAAGTATTCTTTTCTAGCTTCAAAATACTCTAACCAGCTTTTCTTTTGTTCTTTATTTAATGTATCTGGGACATGTTCTTTATAGTAAAGAGGACTTTCATTAGTTAATAAATAGTCTTTATAGATTGTTTCTTTATCAAAGCCTAAAGCGTAAAGAATAACCGCGGTTAAAATACCCGTTCTATCTTTACCAGAGGAGCAGTGATATAAAATACCTTTATTGTTATTTTTAAGTAAAAGCTTAAAGATCTTAGTCCAAGCCTTTTTCTTTTCTTTACCCACGATTTCTTTATAGAAAGGTGCCATATCAGGTAAAGTCATACCCATATGTTCTTTCATGATGATTTCCCCGTCTTTAGCGAGCTGTAAGTTATAGTGTTTAACACCAAAGATAAAAGAATCTTTTAATCTTTTACGTTCTCTTTTTCTTCTTAAATCGATAACGATTCTAATATTATGTTCTTTCTTTAGAAACTTTTTATCTTCTTTAGAAAGTTGATATAGAACATCACTTCTACATATCATTCCTTCTTTTAATCCTAAATAAGATAAATCTCTAAAGTTTCTCATATTTAAATATTACCTTAAAACTGATCGCTATCAATCTTATATTGATCAGGGTCAATTGAATATTCGTCATCATTTTTAGGTCCATTAGTTGATGGCTTCTCTTCTTCTAGATTAGCCCCACAATGTGGACATACTTTAGTTAGCTCAGGATGATAAATGGAATCGCAGTATGGACAATGCTTTAAAGGAGTTTCTCGTTTTAAAGAACTTCCTTCGCTAGGACACTTCACCGCTCCTTGCATACGATAAGCGTTAACCAAACGGAGAACGCTAAAGAAGAAAGCTACACTGGTAATGACCGTCCAAAACACGATAGGCGCTCTAATATCTTCTTCCACATAGAAAGAAGGATTCATGATTGTGGGAGTAATTTCATCAAACGCATTGATCAAAGAATCGGCCACTCCAATTTGACTTGATAAATTGTTATAGAAAGCAGCGTTAAATTTCTTAGTAACCTGACCAGTTAAAATATCATCAGTGTCATTACCTTGCATACCTTCAAAGGCCCAGTTAGAGCCACCTTGATAGACAATTAACCAGTGTTTTTCATCTTTAAACTTCGTTGTATATGAAGAATAAGCATAATCTTCTAAACCATAGCTCCAAAACATCCCATACACCCAATTAGTGCTCTCAAAAGCGGGTGTGATACCTGTGGTTCTTTGGAAAGAGGCAAAGGTTCTTCTTAATCTAGCGGTTTCATCATTACTTAATACGTTACCATCGTCTTCAACGACAATACTTGTGTCATAATCCGTAGATAGTGTTTTAGGAATATGAATACCTTGGGTGAGTAAGATGATAAGTGGTATGACAAGCATAACAAAAAGGATGACCACTGGTGCCCAAGCTTTCTTTGGCTCTGCTTCAGATGGATTAGCGTCACTATAAATATAATGTGGACGGTTATGACGGTAATAGACGTAACGGGTTGCACCTACAAAGTAAAACCTTGAATAACGATGCGCTCGATAAGTACCACCGTTACTATGACCATGAAAGCCACCATGGAAACCGCCGCCATGGAATCCACCACCGTGGAAACCACCACCAGAAGAATGTGGCATAGCGTTCCTCCTTTTTCAACCACATAAAAATATAGTAAATTACAAGGAATTTATCTATATATTTCGTAAATATTAGATACTAACGATATTTTTGGTAACTATTTTCTAGTCTTTGATATCTTTCTTTTAATGTTTCAATTTCTTTATCTAAGTTAGGTGTGGCCCCGTTTCTCGTAGCTTCGGTAATAATAGAGGCAATTTCAAATAACTCTGTTAGAGCAAGGTTACCAGCGACACCTTTAAATGTATGGGCTAATGGGAAGATAGAAGCATAATCTTTATTTTCATAAGCATTAACAATATCTTGATAAGCATTATTGCTCATAAACTTAGTAATCATTCTTTCGATTAAAGAATCATTCATCATAATTGATAAGGCACGTTGATAGTCACCGTTTATGGCAATATAAAATTCTTTAACGTTCATTATTTTTCTAACTCCTTAGCGACGAGTAATTCAAATTCTTCTTTTGGTAATGGCTTAGAGAAGTAATAGCCTTGGATAATATCGCAACCACTTTCCTTTAAGAATAAGTATTGGGCTTCTGTTTCTACACCTTCTGCCACTGTAATAGCGTCCATCATCTTCGCTAAATCGATAATCATTTTAATGATAGCTTTAACTTTAGGATTACGGTCCATACTTCTAATGAACTGCATATCGATCTTTAAAATATCAAATGGTAAGTCCGCGAGAGCGCCGAAGGAGGAATAACCACTTCCGAAGTCATCAATTTCCACTTTGAAGCCATTTTCTTTAATTTTAGAAAGGAATGGGATGACTTCTTTAGAATCCTCTACGAATGCGGATTCAGTAATCTCTAAATAGTAACAACTATGTGGCACATTATTGCTATCAACATAATCAATAATATCCTCTAATAGGTGTGGCCTATAAATATCCACTCTAGAGAGATTAACGGATAAACTAATATACACGCCTAGCTTATCTTTCCATTCTTTAATATATTCTGCGGCTTTTCTTAAGATATAAGCGTCTAGTTCCGCAATTAAACCGTTCTTTTCAAATAATGGAATAAATTCACCTGGTGAAATAAAACCATATTTAGGGGATATCCATCTAATCAGAACTTCCGCACTAGTGAAAGTAACTTTCTCACCTTGAATATTGTATTTAGGTTGAAAATATAACTTAAATTGTTCTTCCGCTAAAGCTTTAGGGAAGGCATCCACTAATTCTTCCATATGAAGAGTTTTAGCTTGAGTGGATTCATCATAAATAGCAATCGCTTTTGAATAGTTATCTGTTAACGATTGAGCGGCATGCTTTGTTCTATCAATGATAATCTCTTTATTAAGTTCAGGATTAACAAATGGATAGACACTCATTCTAATGGAAATATTAATGTCATTATTTAAACGACGTAATTCATCGATTAGTAACTCTTCAAACTTCTCATAGCTTTCATGGTGTTCACAGTAAATCATAAATTCACTACCATGACTTCTACCAACGATACCTTTATTAATGGAAATATAGTGACTTAAGAAATCAGTAATAGTTAAAAGGATTTGATCCCCAAATGCTTTGCCATATAACTCATTAATTAAAGTAAATCTATTCACAGATAAAAAGACCAAGTCTTTAGCGAGTTCTGGATACATCGCATCAAATTGTTGTGCGTATTTTTTAAAGAAGTCTTCGTTATATAAATCGGTGAGCTTATCTCTTTCCACTTCTTTTAAGATGGAACGGTCTTCATATAACTCAATCATTCTTTTGATTCTAGCGATAATGATATCTGGGTTTTCATATGGCTTTTTAATAAAGTCATTGACCCCTAGTAAGAAGCACTCTTCTTCGATGTTCTTATCACTTGTGCAAACGATAAATGGGATACGTCTAAGATCTGGATTATTCTTTCTTAGTTTTAAGACTTCACGACCATCCATTGGCATAAAGATATCTAGTAAAACGATATCAATCTTTTGTTCGCCCTTAAGTAATATATCAATAGCCTCTTGTCCGTCTTTAGCCTCTATTGTATTAAAGTCATCTTTTAAGATTTCAGACATGATATCGCGGTTGATTTCTTCATCGTCCACGATTAAAACAGTTTTCTTAACTAGAAAAACACGATTATTAAATGGATGCTGTTTCTTTTCGTTCATCTTGCCACTCCCTATAGTAAATGAACTTATTCGTTATACATATTATAAAACAAACGCCCGCGTGGGGCGTTAGTATTTTATCTAGTCGTCAGAGGAATTATTTTATTCACACTACTAGCAAATAGTTCTTTAGCTTCTCTAATATCAATATCGTTTTGTAGATTTAAGAAGTACTTTTCGCTTAATCCAAAATACTTACCTAATTTAATAGATGTCTCAGCGGTTATCTTGCGTCTATCGTGGAGAAGATCTTGAATACGAGAAACTGGCACATCGATATCTTTAGCAAGACGATACGCTGAAAGATGATAAGGAATCATAAATTCCTCTTTTAAGATTTCACTAATTTTTGGTGCTTCAATGTGTTTCATGTCTTTATGATATACCCGTATCGCGTGTATATCAAGAGAATAAGAAAAGGCGAGCCATGTCGCCTAATCTTATTTATTTCTCAAATGGATTTTCTGTTGGATATGGTAATTCTTTTGGTTGGTTATAACCAATCTTTTCAGCATTTAAGTATTTGAAAATTTCAAAGATGGTTTTACCTTGATGACCAAAGACAACCGCTCCATGATGTGGGAAACCGTTTTCAATTAAGACATGTCTATAGAATCTATTCATTTCCTTAATCGCGAAGACACCAATAGAACCAAATGAATGAGATGGAACTGGTAAAACTTCACCTTCAGCGACATACGCTAATAAGTGGTTATCAGAAGTAGATTGTAATCTATAGAATGTAATATCACCTGGTTTAATATCGCCTTCTAAAGTACCGTTAGTGACTTCTTTTGGAAGGGCTCTGGCCATAATCTTTTGATATTTCATTTCTGGCTTACAAAGTAAAGCGGTACAAGTATTGCCGCAGTGGAAGCCCATAAATGTATCTCTAAAGGCATAATCATATTTACCTTCGATATCTTGCTTATAGAGTTCTTTTGGTAAGGTGTTATTAATATCTAATAAGGTGACTGGTGCTTCACTCACACATGTACCAATATATTCAGAAAGCGCACCATAGATATCAACTTCACAAGATACTGGTATACCTCTCATGGTTAATCTGGAATTAACATAGCAAGGAACAAAACCAAACATTGTTTGGAAAGCTGGCCAGCACTTACCTGCGATAGCGACATATTTTCTATAGCCTTTATGTTTTTCAATCCAGTCTAAAAGTGTTAATTCATATTGGGCTAACTTAGGTAAGATAGAAGGAATCTTATTACCAGCGCCTAAGTCTTTAGCCATATCTTCCACGACAGCAGGAATTCTTTCATCATTTTCATGTTTCTTAAATGATTCAAAGAGATCTAATTCACTGTTCTCTTCCACTTCAACGTTGATGTTATAAAGTTGCTTAATAGGCGCGTTACACGCTAAAAAGTTTTGTGGTCTAGGACCAAAGGTAATGATTTTTAAATTATTTAAACCCACGATTGTTCTAGCGATAGGAAGGAAATCATGGATTCTATCAGCGAGATCATTCGCATCTCCCACTGGTGATTCTGGAATATAGGCATTAATGTTTCTAAGTTTTAAGTTATAGGAAGCATTAAGTAAGCCACAGTAAGCATCCCCTCTATCAGAAGAAAGAACACCAATGTTTTCTTCTTCCGCGGCAATAAACATCTTTGGACCATCAAAGTGTTTGGCTAATAATGTTTCACTAATCTCTGGACCAAAGTTACCCAAGAAAACGCATAAAGCATTACAGCCATGAGCCTTCACATCTTCTAAAGATTTAACCATATCGATTTCACTTTCAAAGATGCAGATTGGACATTCATAAATGTCATCTTTGTTATATTTCTTTTGATAAGCCGCCACTAAGGCTTTTCTTCTATTGATTGATAATTCAATTGGAAAGCAGTCTCTAGATACTGCTACAATACCAACTTTAATTTGAGGGATATTATTCATATACTTTCTCCTTATTACACAAATATATTATTTGTCTTCGTTTAAATATTCAAACAACTCTTCGCACGCTAAAGACATTTTAGTAACTGAGAACTTTTCACACTTTGGATAGACATAGAAAGTATCATTCAGTGTATTAAGATCAGCACAATCTCCAAACTTACCCAAATATTCATATTCAATATGCACACTATAATGGTCTTTCGCGGCTAATTTGACTTCATATTCTTCATCTTTATATTTGCCAGTTAAAGTAAAACCATCCATGCTGTGCACTAGTTTGCCCATACCTAAATCAATATAGCCTTTCGCATTAGGCAAAGCGTCCACTCTTACTGGACATTCAAAATGGTATTTACCGCTTCTCACTTCTTTTCTCACATTACTTCTTTCCCATTCATACCAATCAGGGATATGTGGGAATTCAGTTTCACCCTCTAAAGCATGTAATTGACCATGCTCATCCATTTCATAGGTCTTACCACAGTGATTACACTTAATTTGTGTACCTTCACTACTCATCTCATATTCTGTTCCACAGTGTGGACATTGATATAAAACTTTATGTAGTCCTTTAGCCCTATCTTTATCTTTGAGAAGAATACCACTATCACGTAGCCAGGCATAATCATCGTATTCTAAAGCTTTTTGTAATCTTCTATCTAATTCTTCTACTGGTAATTTAATAGCTTCTTCTTTAGTAGCGATACATTCTAATGTCGCTTCTAAACCTTTAATCTTTCTTCTTTTAGGATTATAGAAAGGTTCAACGATATGATCCCCGTGTGTGGTTAAAGTTACTAAAGGCACTTTAAACATCTTCGCTAAAGCGGCGTTACTCTTGGGCACTATCGATTTAGTGCCACATAATGAATATCTAGCTTCTGGATAGATAACCATAATATCCCCATTATTAAGCACTCGTTTAATGTGTCTTAAGATATTCGTATCATTAGTGAACTTTCTTTTACAAATACCCCCTATTGAACGGAGTAACCATTCTCTTTTAATAAAGCCATCAATCGCGACGATATAGTTACATCTATTTGGCAAGATAGCTTTTTCAAGCACCATTAAATCGTAATAAGAATTATGGTTACCCATTAAGATATATGGAGGCTTGATACCTTCCATATTTACTTTATGAATAATCTGCCCTTGTTTACGCGTAGTTAAAGGAGCAATGATTTTCATTAAGAAACATAGTTTCTGCCTACAAGGAGGCTTTTTCATATCAAATCTTTTAACATTATCAAGCATAGCCATGACCTATTATTTACGATAAACTATATTTAGTTTAGCGCATCTTAAGGAGAATTAATATGGATTTAAAACTGGGTAACAAAGAGTTTTTAAACAAATTAGAAAACGATAAGGCTTTAAAAGATAGAAGAGATGAACTAGTAAAAGGGCAACATCCTGAAGTCTTAGTTATTACTTGTTCTGATTCCCGTGTTGTTCCTGAATTTATATTTAATTGTTCCTTAGGCGATATCTTTGTTATTAGAACGGCGGGTAATGTCATTAATGAAGGTGAACTTGCCACAGTGGAATACGCGATTGAACATTTAAAAGTAAAACGTATTGTGGTTTTAGGCCATACACACTGTGGAGCGGTACACGCCACAATGAAAAATGAAAAAGGTAGATACCTTGATCCAATACTTAATAGAATTAGAAAGAATATTGGTGATATAAGTGATGAATATCTAGCCAGTAAAGAGAACGCTTTTAAAGAAGCTAATTATATTAAAGAAAAATTCCCTCAATATGAAGGAATTATCGAATCAATGATTTATGATATTGAAGAATCCACTATTCAGTAGTGGTTTTTTCTTCTTTAGATTTAGATATCATCTTTAATTCAGATGTCGCTCTTTTTGGATTCTTAAATAGTATCTTAAAGAATCTACACAACCAGGCTATAGGAATTAAGATAGGTACTTTATACGCCCATGGATAAGCACCTTTATAAAATCTATATGGAGGGAAGATTCTAGAAAAGAAGTATCTAACCTTACCTTTTTCTTTAACACCCTTATTAACTCTATTTTCTAATGTGCCGTATGTTCCACTGCTAGCGATAAATAACAGTGTTTCTAATTCACTATCATCTAATTCTTGTTCATCAAAGACTTTTAAAGAAAGTGTGGATATTTCATTAGAGAAATCCACTAAATCGATTTTATTAAGTTCCTTATTAATATACTTAAAATCTAATGAATCATTTTCTTTGTTTTTCTTTAAGAAAATGTAATAGTCCACAAGTGTTCTAAGTCCACATCCCGCAATATGGAAATGTTTATATGAATGCGCGGTGAAATAAACATAGAAATCATTAGGTCTATAAACACGTTCATTACAGTCATGACCTAGAGGACCCGCTTTTGGTTTAGCGAAATATTCAATGAATTTATCATTATCACCAGTTTCCCCAAATAAGGCTCGATGCATTTCAAAGTTTAAGCATGGCTTTTTTAAATACACGTCGTGGTTGCTTTTTCTAAATATCTCTACTTCATAGCCCCTATCAGTAAAGAACTTTTTCACTACTTCATCATTACCTTCAAAATAGATATCGTTATCAGCGAACTCTCTAGTATACGGATCAGGATAATAATCCTTAAGCACTAAACCTTTGAGTTGAAGATAAGTAATGCCGTTTAGATATAAATAATCTATAAGATCTTTTCTTTCTTTAGCGAACAAGACATGCTTTTGCATATTAGCGAAATAATATGGCTCTAGCACTCTTAAATAGTCTTCTTTAATATCCACTTTTGTGTCTTTAACAACTTTATAAAACAAAGCGGTCAAAGAATGATGTTTAGATAGCTTTAAAAAGAATGGAAAGTTACTTTCATCAATCTTAAAAGATGGTTCTTCTTTTTTATTTAGATAAAGGGGGATTAGATGGAGATAATCTTTTAAGTTTTTAAGATATACTTCTTTATCCATGCTATTCCCCTAGATCTATAACTTTATCAAAGGCTTTCTCATCATATTTATGATGTGAGATAAGAATGATTGTTTTATCTTTTAAGTTTAAGATATTAGACATCACTTTCTTTTCTGTTAAAGCGTCTAAAGACGCACTGCACTCATCTAATAACAAGATAGGTGCGTCGCTATATATGGCTCTCGCAATCGCGATTCTTTCCATTTCCCCTAAGGAGAGACCACTACCTTTTTCATTAAGGTAAGTGTTTTCTTTATTAGTTAAATTATTAACAAAAGATGATGATTCACTAATGTCTAGGGCTTTATTAAATAACTCTTCATTAAAGTTATCATCAAATAAAGTCACTGCTTCCTTAATAGTGCCTTCCATTAATAAGTTATCTTGAGGAACATAGGCAAATAATCTTTCATACTTTTTGTCTAATGGTTCATTGTTAA
>JBGUGI010000145.1:0-3809 GCA_045111495.1 Bacilli bacterium
ATTTTTTAGTTCATTGTGAGGTGTTGAGTGATGAAACTTCCGAGTAAATTTATTAGTTACAAAAACAGTTGCTTATCGAAGTTTCCTGTCATTTTAAAGCCTTTAGAAGACTGTGATTATTCTGTTAAAGAACTCTACAACAAAACAAAATCGTCTTTCGAGAGCCGAGGCGAATTTATAGATACGCTCGATTGTCTATTTGTTTTAGGAAAAATTGAGCTATTGGAAGGGGTTGTTCATTATGTTAAAAACAATTAAATGCGATAAGTTTATTGATCATGGCGTTCCTAGAGAACCAATTAGATTTCATAATGGTTTAAATGTAATCCTCGGTGAAAAAGGAGCAACAAACTCTATAGGTAAATCAACTTTGTTGATGATTATTGATTTTTGTTTTGGTGGAGACGATTATCCACAAAAAGAAAAAGAAACTATTGAACATGTGGGCCATCATGATATTTGCTTTGAATTTGAATTCGATGGCAAATCAAGATTTTATAAAAGAAACACACAAAACCCAGAAAGAGTGGACATTTGTGACAGCGAATATAAGACAAGAAACACAATAACCAATAAACAGTTTAAGGAAGACCTTGTAAATTTCTATGGTCTAAAAAACGGTGAAGACCTATCGTTTAGAGAATGGGTTGGACCATATTTTAGAATTTATAATAAGAAAAATTATAACGAATGGAGACCAATTAACGCTCATATTAGGGAATCTGACTATGATGGAATGAGCGTTTTATTAAAGATGTTCGGAATGTTTAAACCGATAGAATCTACAAAGGCAGATTACGATTCTAAAAAAGATTTAAAAAAGGGATACGACAACATTAGAAAACATAATATTGCTCCAATTGCTATAAGTGCAGAAGAAAAAGCAAAAATGGTGGCTCAATTAGCTGATTTGCGTAAGCAATTAGAACAATTAGACTATGACAATATCCATAATTCAAATGACCAAGAGGCATTAGAAGCCACCGAAAAAACGCGTCTTAACAAAGAAAAAGTAAAACTCCAAAGAAGAAGAAAAACGTTAGAAAAGAAATTAACTGATATTAATGATAATGATGAATTACTATCTGAAGAAGAGTATCAATTGAAGTATGGTGCTTTAAAAGAGTTCTTTGAAGATGTCAAGATTCCTGAAATTAAAAAATATGAAAAATTCCATAAAGATGTCTATGGATATTTGTTGGAAGATATCATTGAAGCAAATAAAGAAGTTGAGAATTTAATTTCTTTAATTGATGCAAGAATTGCTGAAATTAATACTCAATTAGAAGAATATAAGACTGTGCCTACTGTTTCCGAATCGTATGTTAAAGAACGCGAATATTTATCAAAGGAAATAGATAGGCTTGGAACCGCCATCAAAAATTTTGAAGATAGCGAAAGTGCATTAAAAGGATATAAAGAAGCAGAAAAAACCTTAGTGCAATTAACAGAAACATATACGACAACAATCGAAAACAAACTAAATTCATCAATGAGGGAAAACAATACCCACATTAGAGAAAAAGATGATAAAAGAGTAGCTGCTCCAATTTTCAAATTTAACGAACTTAAAAGTTATGCTTTCTACACTCCAGGTGATACAGGAACTGGAACTAGGTATAAAGCAGTTTGTTTGTTGGATTTGGCAATAATGGAGAATACAAAACTACCAGTCTTTGGACACGACTCGATTCTATTTACTAATATCGAAGATATTACTGCTCGTGATTTATTTAAATTATACGCCCAAAAAACTGAAAGACAGATATTTGCTGTTGCCGAAAACCCTGATAGATATAAAGAAGTTAATCCAGATGGAACGATAACAAATATTGCTATAGAAAAACAAGTAATTCAACTTCATTCTGGAGATGGGGCATTGTTTGGTGATCAATGGGGCAGAGCAAAGAATAATTAATTAAGAAACACATGCACATAGGCCATTACGCGAATAACGTAGTGGTCTTTTTTTATGCTCGAAAAACAAAAATAAATTTTTTTGCAATTTTAGTGCGAAGCCATAAGTCGCTGGTCCCATAAGGATTGCCAAGAGTGATGAACTGCTCGGAAAGGAGAAACAAATGAATAAAAAAGTTCAAAACAACTTATTCAACATCATTGGTCTTCTCTCACTTGCCCTAGTGGTCATTGAAGAAGTTAACGATGAAGTTGAATCGCTCAACAACAATCTAAAGAAAGGAGACAAGCCTTATGACAAAAGAGATCGCTCAAAAACTAAGGGCAATCGCTACAGAAATCAACGCTCTCGCAGATGAGCTTGAAGAAGGTAAAAAGCCTAAAAAAGAAAAAGAGGTCAAACAACCTACCTTAGAAGAAGTAAGAACTGTTCTTGCCGAACTCTCTAGAAAAGGTTACACAACCAATGTCCGAATGATGCTCATTGGCTTAGGTGTCAACAAATTAAGCGAAGTTGATCCTAAAGATTATCCTGAACTCTTAGCGAAAGCGAAGGAACTTGAAGATGCCACCAAAGACTAACGGCCACTCGTTAATTGGCGGAAGTTCACTAAAGCGAGCTATGGAGTGTCCACCTAGTGTCAGGCTTACTGAAGACTATGAAGATGAAGGTTCAATTTATGCAAAAGAAGGCAGTTTTGCACACTTAATCCTCGAAAAGAAGATAAAAGAACGCTACGGAATTCCCTTCGATGAAGAAATTGAAGAAACCGAATTTGATATAGAAGAAATCAATGAATGCACTGATGTCGCTGTTAATTACGTAAGTGAAATTTACGAAAGATTAAAAGCGGAAGGCAAGCACCCATTTATCGCAAGTGAAGTATTGGTTGACTTCTCAGATGTAGTGCCTGAAGGCTTCGGCAGTAGTGACATAGTAATCGTTTATGACGGCGGTATCTATGTCCTGGACTATAAGCACGGAAAAGGCGCAGAAGTCTCTTGCGAACGTAACCCACAGTTGATGATTTACTCTTATGGAAGTTTGCTCATGTTTGAACCCCTTTATGACATTAAAGAAATCAACATGGTAATCATCCAACCAAGAGTCAATAACATCTCCGAATGGTCATGTTCTAAAGACGAATTAGTCGCTTGGGCTAATGAAGAAGTTAAGCCTAAAACTGCCTTAGCCTATGAAGGCAAAGGCGAATTCAAATGTGGTTCATGGTGCCAATTCTGTAAGGCACGCCATGAATGTAAACACCGCGCCAACGAGATGCTTAAGCTCGAAGGCTATAAAGAGCAAAATAAGGATTTATTATCCATCGAAGAAATAGCGGAAATCTTAACCAAAATCGATGACCTAGTTTCTTGGGGTAATGACATCAAAGAATTTGCTCTAAGTGAAAGTTTAAAAGGCGTTCACTATCCCGGCTTCAAATTGGTAGAAGGTCGTTCTAACCGCAAATATACCGATGAAAACGAAGTCATTAAAACGCTTCAAGATAATGGTCTAGATCCATTTGATGAACCAAAGTTACTATCGATAACGGAACTAACCAAACGTATCGGAAAAGCGAAATTTATCGAACTCGTGGACAAATATGTCTACAAACCAACTGGTAAACCAACTCTCGTGGAAGAGAGCGATAAAAGACCAGCACTTAACTTAGCCAAATTAGATTTTATGGAGGAATAGCAAACTTATGGCAAAGAATAACAACCCATGTAAGGTTATTACATCAGTAGTCAGATTCAGCTACTTAAACGCAAATGAACCAAAAGCTAACGCAGAGGGAGCCACACCAAAATACTCTGTCTCACTTATTATCCCTAAATCAGATACCGAATTAGTGGAAAAGATTAAAGCCGCTATCGAAGCTGCCTAT
>JBGUGI010000146.1:0-10027 GCA_045111495.1 Bacilli bacterium
GCTTTAGGTCTCCAAGTTGAATATATCAACGCTCCAGCTCCAGTGGAAGCCGAATAATTCTTAAGATTATTTACTAAAATAGCTCGCTAGCAATAGCGGGCTTTTTTGTTGCATTTTACTATCATTATTATTTATGTAAATATATAATAAAGCCATGTTCAAAAGATTCGTTCATTATTACAAAAATCATAAACTCATTCTCGCACTTGATATGCTCGCGGCTTTTCTAATTGCGGTGACAGGTATTGCTTATCCAATTATTACGAGAATAATGCTTAACGAATGGATTCCAAACGAGGAATTGAAAAGCATCATCATCGGTGGTGTATCTTTGATTACTATTTATTTAATAAGAATGGGATTACGCTACTTCGTCCAATACTATGGTCACGTCATGGGCGTTCATATGCAAGGTGAAATGCGCACCGATTTATTTAATAAATTACAAACTCTCCCATATTCATATTTTGATAATCATGAAACAGGCATCATTATGTCCACAATGACTAATGATTTATTCGATATCTCGGAATTAGCCCATCATGGTCCAGAAAATCTCTTTATTGCCTCATTTACCGCTATTGGGGCGATTACCTATTTAATGATTATCGACTGGATATTGGGTTTAATCCTCTTAGGAGTTATTCCAATTCTCGTCTTTGTTACTTGGTTTTTCCGTAGGAAATTCCGTTCTGCGATGCGCCGTAGTAAGAAAGCCATCGCTAATATTAACTCCAGATTAGAAAGTTCTATTTCAGGCATTAGAGTCACTAAAGCTTTCACTAACGAAGACATTGAAAAAGAAAGATTTGAAGAAACTAATAAAGACTATATTTCCGCTAGAACTGAAGTATTCTCTTCGATGGGTAAATACTTTGCCGTCTCACAGTTTGTCACCGACTTCTTTAACGTTTTAGTCTTAGTGGTGGGTGGTATTTTCCTTTATAAAGGAATCGGTGGTTTCAATTATGGTGACTATAGTGCTTTCATCGTTTCCGTTGGTTTATTCATTGCTCCAATTAATCAACTCATTATGTTCATGGAACAATTCGAAAGTGCTTCCGCAGGCTTCGCTAGATTCTTAGCCCTCATTGATGAAAAGAGTGAAACAATTTATAACGGTAAAAACGAATTCGCAACAGTGGAAGGTGATTTAGTTTTTGATCACGTCAGTTTCCATTATGAAACAAGTAATGAAGTATTAGACGATGTTTCCTTTCATTTAGAACCAGGTAAAACTCTAGCTTTAGTCGGTCCTTCTGGTGGTGGTAAGACTACAATCTGTCATTTAATCCCAAGATTCTATTTCTTAGAAGAAGGACATATTTATATCGACAAAGTCGATATCAGCGACTATACACTCCGTTCTTTAAGAGAAAAGATTGGTATCATTCAACAAGACGTCTTCCTTTTTGGAGGCACAATTAAAGATAACATTTTATATGGTAGACCTAACGCTACAGACGAAGAAGTCTTAGAGGCCGCTAGAAAGGCTAATATTTTAGACTTCATTAACACCTTACCAAAAGGCTTTGATACTGAAGTTGGTGAAAGAGGTGTGCGTTTAAGTGGTGGTCAAAAACAAAGATTATCAATTGCGAGATTGTTTTTAAAGAATCCACCTATCCTCATTTTAGATGAGGCCACCAGTGCTTTAGATAACACGACAGAAATGCTCATCCAAAAGTCCCTTCAAGAATTAGCCAAAGGTAGAACATGCTTAATCGTTGCCCACCGTTTATCCACAATCAAAAACGCGGATGAAATCGCTGTCATTTCCAAAGGAAAAATCATGGAAATGGGCACCCATGAAGACTTATTAAAACTCAAAGGAATTTACGCTGATTTATATCGTTTACAATTCAAAAATAGCGATGAAACCATCGCTAATATTGATATCGGTTAAAGTATTTTATTCTTATATAAAGTAAGGACCGCTAAGATTTTCGAATCAATGATTTGGTCTTCTTTAATCATCTGTTCAATCTCTTCTAAACTGAGATACATCAAATCAATGACTTCATCACTATCTAAGTGTCTTTCGGCTTTGATTGATTTTGGGCAGTAATAGAAGTGAATGATTTCTGTGGAATAACCACATGTTGGCGACATATCACCTAAATGAATCATTTCTAATGGCTTATAGCCTGTCTCTTCGAGACATTCTCTTTTCGCTGCCTCTAAAGGTTCTTCATCCGCTTCTAGTTTTCCAGCAGGTAGTTCATATATTTCCTTCCCAAGAGCGTATCTAAACTGCCTTTCGATAATAAACTTATCGTCAACTTTAATTAAGATACCAACGCCACCGCGATGGGTGATGATTTCTCTTAGAGATTGTTCTCCATTAGGGCAAAGCACAGTGTCTTTCTTTAAAGAGACGACATGGCCTTTATATATTTGTTCACTATGTATGGTTATTTCTTTTTTATCCATGCTTATATATTACGCCTTTTAAAATAAAAGGTCTTCTTATTTGCAAACAAATATATTATTTAATAAAATAATCCTCGTAGAAAGAAGGTATTCCCAATGGAATCTATTAAAAAAACTTATTTAGAAAAAGAATTAGCTAGCTACAAGAAAGACGAAAAGAACGCGATTCTTCGTCATGCTTTAGTGAAGAATTCTTTATTATCTGTCGCTAGTAGTCAAGATGACATTAAAGAAATGGACTTCAACTTTGATATCAATATCAAAACATTACCAGCCGCTAATCAAAAGGCTTCTGGTAGATGTTGGCTTTTCGCTGCCACTAACGTGTGTAGAGAAGTCATTGCTAGAAAACTTAACTTAGCTAACTTTGAATTATCACAAAGCTATTTAGCTTTCTATGATCGTTTAGAAAAATCTAATTACTTATTAGAAGCGGTTATCGAACTCATTAATGAAGAATATGATGAAAGAACATTAGCGTTCCTTCTCCAAAATGGTGTTGGTGATGGTGGTCAATGGGATATGTTTGTTAACTTAGTTAATAAATATGGTCTCTGCCCAAAGAATGTTTACCCAGAAACAAACACTTCAAGCGCTACAAGAGAAACCGCTCAATTAATTAACTTCACTATTCGTAAATTCGCTAGTGACGCTAAAGCGTTATATCTCGAAAAAGGCTTAGAAGCTGTGAGAAAAGAAAAAGAAGCAGTCTTAAATAAGATCTACTTCTTATTAATCGACGCCTATGGCGTGGTCCCAGAAAAATTCGACTTTGAATACACTGATAAAGATGGTAATTACCATATTGAAAAAGGTTTTGACGCTTTATCTTTCAAAGACAAATATCTCGGTGATTCCTTAAATGATTATGTCTCATTAATCAACGCTCCAACAAAAGACAAAGCCTTTGGTAAAACATACACTGTTAAATACCTCGGCAATGTTGTGGGTGGTAAAGACGTCACACACTTAAACGTCAACATGGACAGAATGAAAGAACTCATCTTAAAGCAACTTAGAGATGATAGAATCGTTTGGTTCGGTAGTGATGTTGGTTTCTATGGCGATAGAGAAGAAGGCGTCTGGGATGACACAAGATTTGATTTAAAAACACCTTTCGGTTTAGACCTTAAGATGAACAAAGGTGAATCCTTAGATTACCATGCTTCCCAAATGAATCACGCAATGTGTATTACTGGTGTCTCCTTCAAAGAAGGAAAACCAAGCAAATGGAAGATTGAAAACTCCTGGGGTAAAGACCGCGCTAAAGATGGTTATTACATCATGAGTGGCTCTTGGTTCGACCAATTTGTCTATCAAGCGGTCGTGGATAAGAAATATCTTAACGAAGAAGAATTAAAAGCCTTGAAAGAACAACCAATCGTCTTAAAACCATGGGATCCAATGGGTTCTCTCGCTGACTAATATATGCAAAAATTCCAACTCTACTTATTCGATTTTGATGGTACCTTATTTGATACCTTAGAAACATCTAAATACGTTTTTAGGAAAGCCTATCAATTTTTAGGCATTCCTTTAAACGAGGATGAAGTTTTACAGTTCACCCGTGAACCAATCCCTGTGAGCTATAAAAGAATGGGGGCGCCAATAGAAAAATATGACGCTTTCATGGCACAAATCGAAAAGTATCTTAATACCACAAAAGAAAGTATTGATTTAACTGACATCTACGATGATACATATGACACCATCATCGATTTAAGAAAGGACGAAGCGGATTTAGGTATTGTCACTTCCAATAATGTCCCACATGTGAGAGACATCCTTAGAAAGTTTGATATGCAAAAAGATTTCTTCACCGTTTTAGTGGGTAATCGCGAAGCGCCTAATCCAAAACCTTCACCAGAACCAATCTTAAAAGCCTTAGAAATGATTAATTATAAAGGCGATAAGAAAGACGTTTGGTTTGTTGGTGATTCGCTTAACGACTGCTTAAGCGCAGTGAATGCTGGAGTAGTGCCAATCTTACTCGATAGAAACGATGAATATAAAGACGCTCCATACTTAAGAATTCATTCATTAAATGAACTTTTATAATTTGTGTTTCAATAATTAAACGAAGTCACGTATAATAAAAATACTTAGTATTTATGGCAAAAAAGAAGAAAAGAAGAGGCGTAAAAGTTTATAAGCCTCATAATGTTGGCACAATCTTATATGCGATTTTTGGTTTAGGCGTTGTCGCCTGCTTAGTCGTTTTCGCATTGATGCCAATGTTTTCTTGTACCAAAGAAGGTGAAGCGGCAATTACTTTCACCGGTTTAGAATACTTAGAATTCTGCCTTAGAAAGTTCGCTGGACGCATTATGACATTGCCCGCTCAAATCGCGCCATTTGAAGCCTTATTAGCTAATGAAACAAGTAACGTACTATTACAAAACATCCAAAAATTCCATGAATACATTGAACTAGGCATCGGTGCTGTATTTACTCTTTCTGTTATTTGGGCCTTATTTGAAGTTTTAATGTCTTTATTTATGCTCATCTTGGGTAAGAGTAACCATCCAAAGGGTATTAAAACATTTGGTTGGTTAATCTTCTGGTTCTTTGCTATTGCTTATGGATTGTCCTATATGTATTTCGTCTTCATCATGCAAATCGCTGGTGAAGGTGTCACCATTAAACCTGATAATCTTTCATTAATTGCGTTAGGCGCAATGTTTGTTGGCGCTTTATTCTTAACTATCATTTATCGTATCTGCTTAAAAGATCGCATTCCTTTAATTAAAAATAAGAGAAGAAAAGACGATGATGATGACGATGATGATGACGAGGAAGAAGTCGAGGTGTCTCCCCGGCAAGTAAATCAAGAACAAAACATTCCTCAAGAAGCTCAACCAGTTCAACCATCTGTTGATAACAATCAAAGCGTTATTACCATCGGTAATAGTGCTTATAAAAAGAATATTGATATTACAACCGCTAATATCCCTGAAGGCATTGCTATTTTAGGTAGTTCAGCCTTCGCTAACTGTGTTAATCTCGCCGAAGTTAATCTTCCCGCGTCTTTAAGAGAAATCAGTTTCAACTGTTTCTTCAATACTCCAAAGCTCACCAGAATTAACTACGCTGGTAGTGTGGAACTTTGGAAAACTATTAAAAGAGGTAGTAACTGGCTTTCTAAGTCAGGCACCAAAACCGTCTATTGTAAGGATGGTCAAATTAACGTCAATCCATCTCACTAAGAATTAACATGAATCAAGCAGAATATGTCATCGATCACGAGAAATATATTCTAGGCAAAGATAAAAATGGTCAAACTCACTACGTTAGTGAAGTCCAAGATATTGTCTTTCCTATTGTTTTAGAAATTGACCGTATTTGTCGAAAAAACAACATTCCCTATGCCTTATCCTTTGGCAGTGCTTTAGGTATCTATAACTATGGGGGATTTCTACCATGGGATGATGATGCGGATATCGTTTTTAATTATGAAGACTTACCTCGACTAATTGAAGCCTTTAAAAAAGACTTAAGTCCTGACTATGTTTTTGATTGCTACGAAGTAGATAAGCGCTATAACATCTTACAACCAACAATCAAAGTGAAGAATAAAAATGGCCCAACGATGGTGGATAAAAACCATAAGCGCATGAAAGATAGAATCCATTCAAGTGATGGTTTCTTTGTGGATATGGTCGCTCTTGTGGGCATGAAAGACGCTAAAAGTCATAGAAAGCTACTAAATAGAAGTAGAAGAAGACTAATTTCCTATTTTGTGCAAGATTATATGTTTAATCATGATCCACTTAAACTGAAAGCTAAAATGAAAGAGGAAGAAAAGAAATACGCTGAAATGTATAAAGATGCACCATATGTTTCACAAACCGCAATCTTACCTTTCCCTGCACAAAAGCAAAACTTACTTCCAAAGGAAGTAGTCTATCCATTTAAAGAATATATGTTTAATGGACATAGGCTTTATTCTTTTAACGACGTCAAAGCTTTCTTAATCCAATTCTTTGGAGAAGATAGTTTAAGAAAATTTGATGGTGAAAAGTGGTATGATCCTTATCCAAAAAATAAGCGTAAAACAATGCACATCAAAGCCTTTGATTTCAATAAATAATATTTCTTTTATAAAAAAATATTTACAAAACGTACATATTCGGTATAATGACTATGCTGTTTAACGAAAGTTAAGCGGTGTATACTCTGAATAAGAGTGGCCAAAAGCCACTCTTTGTTTTTGAAGGATATGGAATTAAAAGAATTAAAAAGTCTCATCGAAAAGAAAGTTAACGAAAGTGGTTATACCCTTGAAGAGTTTTCTTATTCTCACGCTAATGGTCAAGATACATTGACTCTCGTCGTGGATAAAGATACTGACATTGATATGAACATGATCGTGGAATTAACAAATTCCGTGAATGCTTATCTTGATGAAATTAATCCTTTTGAAAATCCATATACCTTAGATTTATCTTCTTTAGGCGCGGAGAAACCTTTAAAAGTTAATAATCTCGCCCCATACATTGGTAAGTACGTGAACGTTCACATGATTAATCCAATTAAAGGAGAAAACATCTACGAAGGCGAACTTAAGGAAGTTAATGATGATAATATCATCATCGTCTATCGTAATAAAACCAGGAGTATTCCATTAGAGATATTAAAGAATAATATCTACAAAATACGTTTAGCGATTAAATTTTAAGGAGTAAAAATTATGGCTATTAACGCAGCAGACTTCCTTGCCGCTCTTGAAGAGATTGAAGCGAGCAAAGGAATTAGCAAGCAATCCATTCTTGATTTTTTACAAGAATCCCTCATCAAAGCGTATCGTAAACAACTTGGTGGTGATGACGCTGATGTCCGTGTCAATATCGACCCAGAAAAAGGCATCATTGATATGTGTCAAGCCAAAGCCGTTGTGGACGAAGTAGAAGACGATTTCTTACAAATCAGCGTGCAAGACGCGAATGCTTTAGACAAGTCTAAAAAGTATAAAGCCGGCGATGAATTCTTCATTCCTGCATCTATTGAGGAATTAAAGAAAGCTACCGCCATGAGCGTCAAGAGCATGATGAAACAAAAATTCGCCGAAGCGGAAAAGAGCATTCTTTATGAAACATTTAAAGATAAAATCGGCACCCTCATCACAGGTAAGGTTGAAAAAGTTGATGATCGTGGTATTTCCGTGAACATTGTTAAAACATCTGTTTATTTGCCAAAGAAAGAATTAATTGGTGATGAAAGATTTATTGTTGGCGAAACTGTGAAGATTTACGTTGATGACGTGGCTAGTGGCACTAAAGGCGCACACATTGTTGTCTCCCGTAGTAAAGAAGGTTTCTTAAAATGCTTATTAGCAGAAGAAATTAGTGAAATCTACGATGGCACAGTGCAAATCAAGGCCATTGCTCGTGAAGCTGGTGAAAGAAGTAAAGTTGCCGTTTATAGCAAAGATCCAACTATAGATCCTGCCGGTGCCTGTATTGGTAGCAACGGTGGTAGAATCCAAAAAGTCGTTTCCCAATTAGGAAACGGTGGTATCAATAAAGAAAAGATCGATATTATCGGTTACAGTGAAAACACCGCCTTATTTATCATGGAAGCTTTAAAGCCTGCCCGTGTGTTAGGCGCTGTTGTGGACGAAGCCAATAAGAGTGCTATCGCCATTGTTAATGACGATTCCTTCTCTTTAGCCATTGGTCGTCGTGGTGTTAACGTCCGTTTAGCCGTTAAGTTAACTGGTTATAACATTGATGTTAAGACAGAAACCGCTGCCGCTGAAGAAGGTCTTACATACATTTCTCTTGAAGAAGCTACAGCCGAAGAAAACGCTAAGAAGGCTGAACAAATTATGCTCAAGAAAGCTAACGAAGAAAACGCTGCTCAACCAAGTGTTTTACGTGGCTTACCAGAAGGCTATGTTGCTCCTCAAGACCGTGTTTATGAAGAAGAAACAATTGAAGATAACGCTGAATTAAATGAAGCTTTAGAAAACGAAGCTGAAAAGAAAGAAGCCGTTATCGAACAACCAGTTGTGGAAGAAGAAAAAGTCGAAGTGGCTCCTCAAGCAGAAGAAGTCAAAGAAGAACCTGTCGAAGAAGTCAAAGAAGAGGTTAAAGAAGAGCACAAAGAAGTTAAGACAACAACTTCTATTGAAGCCCTCGAAAAATCCCTCGCTGATGAATCTTCACGTAAGGCTAATAAAGGCTCCAAAAAGTCCTATAAGAAAAACAACAAGAAAGCCGAAGACGAAGAAGAAAGCGAAGAAAATAAACCAGTTATCGCTACAGGTGAAAGAATGTCCATTTACACCGAAGAAGAACTCCGTGAAATGGAAGAAGAAGAACAACTCGAAGACGAAGTCGATGATGAAGAAGTCGACTATGATGAATACGACGAGTATTACGATAACGATAGATAATGCGTACAACTATTTTTAGAACATGCATCGTTACTAGAAAGCTCTTAAGCAAGGAAGAGATGTTTAGAGTAGTTAAGACTCCTAATCATGAAATAAAGATCGATTCCTCTTATGTAGCGCAAGGTCGCGGTTGCTATTTATCTAAAGATAAAGACCTTATTATTAAGGCCAAAAGTAAACGCTTAATTGAAAAACATTTAAGAGTCAATGACTGCCAAGCAGTCTATGACCAACTATTAGAATTACTATAAGAAAGAAGGTGTTGTTGATGGGAAAGAATTTTAAGAATAACAATTCAGGACGTGAAACAAACGTCTCCACAAAAGTTAAATCAGACCGTGCCAAATCCAAAGTGAATGGTGGTGTCTTTGTTTACACTGGTGCAATCAGCGCAGGTGAACTAGCTAAGACAATTAATGTCCCTCTTGGTGATGTTATTAAATTCTTGTTCTTACAAGGTAAAATGGTCACCATCAACACCATCCTTGATGATGAACTTATCGGTCTAGTTTGTTTAGAGTTCGGTTACGACTTCCAAAAGAAAGTAATCGTCGCCGCTGAACACTTCGAAGACGTCGAGATTAACGATGATCCAAGTAAGTTAAAACCAAGACCTCCAGTTGTGACCATTATGGGTCACGTTGACCATGGTAAAACTACCCTTATTGACGCGATTAGAAACTCTAATCTTGTCGATGGTGAATTCGGTGGTATCTCTCAAGAAATTGGTGCTTACCAAAAAGAAATTAATGGTCAAAAAATTACATTTATTGACACTCCTGGACACGAAGCTTTCACCGCGATGAGAGCAAGAGGTGCTGGTGTCACTGATATCGTCGTTTTAGTGGTTGCCGCTGACGACGGTGTTATGCCTCAAACAATTGAAGCTATTGATCACGCTAAAGCCGCTGGAGTCCCAATTATTGTTGCTATTAACAAAATGGATAAGCCAGGAGCTGATCCAGAAAGAGTGAAAAACGAACTTATTGCTCACGATGTTATTTGCGAAGAATTCGGTGGTGATGTCATCGCTGTTGAAATCTCTGCGAAAAAGAAACAAAACATCGATGGCTTATTAGAAAGCATCCTCTTAGTGGCCGAAATGAAAGAATTAAAAGCCAACCCAGACAGATACGCTCTTGGTACAGTATTAGAAGCTAAACTCGACAAGAACGAAGGTCCTAAAGCTACGCTTTT
>JBGUGI010000147.1:0-12140 GCA_045111495.1 Bacilli bacterium
TCTATTTAAACCTTGGAATGCACCGTTACCAATGGCTTCATCAACATCTTCTGGGTTGATTTCACCATTACCGTGTAAAGCGATATCTCTTCTTTGTAATTTGTAGAAGTTGATGTCGTGTTGTTTTTGAACGTGTTCTTTTGTTTGTGGATCAACGAAGAGTAAACGGGTAACGACTTCGTTGTTCTTAATGTCTTTTTCGAATAATTCTTCAACGTCGCTTGGTTTAACTTTAACGTAGAGAGTTTCTTCTGGGAAAACTTTCACGAAAGGACCTTGGGAACAGAAGCCGAAGCAACCGACGATGTTCGCAGTAACTTTATCTTCTAAACCGTTAGCTTTAATTAATTCGTTGAACTTATCGATAATTTCTTGTGAATTTGCGGATAAGCAGCCTGTACCACCACAGACGACGATGGCCTTATGGCCTGGTTCACAGTGGAACTTCTTTTGTAAGCAAGCACCACATTTTTCAAATCTCGCTTGGAGTTCTTTTTCAGTTTTGATTTGTTCCATACTTAGTTAGCCTCCATTGCGCGATATTCTTCGATAATGTTTTTAACGTTATCCACTTTAACTTGTGGGTAAACTTTACCATTGATGCTCACTGCTGGAGCAACAGCACATGCACCGATACAACGGAGCAAGTCTAATGTGAATAAACCGTCTGGTGTTGTTTCACCTGGTTTAATACCTAATAATTCGCCAAATTTGTCACATACCAATTGACTGCCTTTGACGTAGCAAGCAGTACCTAAACAGACACCAATGACATATTTGCCCTTTGGGACCATTGAGAAGAACGAATAGAAAGTCACAACACCATAGATGTCACTGACTGGTACACCAGTTAATTCAGAGACAAGTTCTTGGACTTCGAGAGGAATATAGCCGTATTCCTTTTGAATGTCTTCAAGAATCATCATGGTTGGAGTTGGCTCATCTTTATAGCGTTCCACTATTTCGGTAATTTGTTTTACAGCTTGTGGTTGTAATTTTGCCATAATAGCCTCCTAATGATTACATAAAGTAATTCAGCGTTTATATTTTACGCATACGAGCGCACCTTATCAATAGAAAAAAATTGAATAAACCGCAAAATAAAAAGTTAGGCCTAACTAACAAGCGTTTTTGTTAACATTTGACCTAACTTTTATAGTTTTAATTAATTAATTGCCTTTGTAAGCATCAACCAAGATTTTCTTCATATCTTCGACGATTGGCATACGTGGATTGGCTGGTGAACATTGATCTTCGTACGCTAAGGTGGCGACTTCATCAAGCTTAGCCATCCAAGCCTTTTCATCAATACCACAAGCTTGGAAGTTTGGATCTAAGCCGCATTCTCTAATTAAAGCGAGAACAGCTTTGGCTAAGGATTCCACACCTTCTTCTGGTGTCTTGGCTTTAAGGCCTAATAAACCAGCGATTTCTTGATACTTCTTATCAGCGTTATAGTGGTTGTATTTTGGCCAAACACTTAACTTTGTAGGCACTTGTCCGTTGTAGCGGATAACGTGTGGGAGCAAGATAGCGCAAGCATAGCCGTGTGTGACGTGGAATTCAGCGCCCACTTTATGCGCTAGTGAGTGTGTCATACCTAAGAATGCGTTAGCAAACGCCATGCCGGCGATAGTCGCAGCATTATGCATTTTTTCCCTAGCTTCTAAGTCATTAGCGCCGTTCTTAACAGCACGTGGTAAGTATTCAAATACTAGTTGAATTGCTTTCAAGCAAAGACCATCAGTAAAGTCGTTAGCCATGACAGAAACATAGGCTTCAATTGCATGGGTTAAAACGTCTAAACCAGTCATCGCTGTCGCGGCTTTTGGTAAGTGAGTTGTGAACTCTGGATCGACAATCGCGATTGTTGGAGTTAAGGAGTAGTCAGTTAAAGGATATTTCTTGTTATTAGCCTTATCGGAAATAACAGCGAATGGAGTGACTTCACTACCTGTACCAGATGTTGTTGGGATACAGATTAAACGTGATTTCTTGCCTAATTCAGGATACTTAAAGGCTCTCTTTCTAATATCCATGAACTTTTGCTTTAAATCATCAAAGTTAACTTCTGGATGTTCATAGAAAAGCCACATACCTTTAGCGGCGTCCATGACAGAACCACCACCTAAAGCAATAATGGTATCTGGTTCAAATAAGGCCAACATTTCCGCGCCTTTACGGACACTGGAGATATCTGGATCTGGTTCAACACCACTGCAGATTTGCATAATTGGTCTTTCTCTTCTTTGATTGAGTTGTTCTTCGATTTTGCTTAAGAAGCCTAATTCAATCATTGATTTATCTGTGACGATAAAGACCTTATGCATTTCTTTACAGTCTTTTAAGTATTGAATGGAATTGCGTTCGAAATAAATCTTCGCAGGAACTTTAAACCATTGCATAGTATTTCTCCTTTTACCAACTAATTTGATATTGAGCAAGTTAACCGCACTGATGTTGCCACCAATGGAGTTATGGCCATATGAGCCACAACCAAGTGTTAATGATGGTAGGAATGAGTTATAGACATTACCAATACCACCAAAGGTAGATGGAGAATTCCAAATAATACGAATGGCTTTAACTAGTTCACCGAAATCATCGGCCATTTTTTGTTCTTTGCAGTGAATTGTAGCACTGTGTCCTAAGCCGTTAAATTCAACCATTTCTTTAGCTTTTTCAAAACCTTCTTTTTCATCCTTTACACAGAAATAAGCGAGGACGGGTGATAGTTTCTCTCTGGAAATTGGTTCTTTTGGCCCAACTTCTTGACAGAAAACACCAAGGATTGAAGTATCTTCAGGAACGTCAAATCCGGCTTGTTTTGCAATCCAATGAGCGGACTGTCCAACGATGTCTGGATTGAGCTTTGCGAGCTCGACATCTTTGTCTCCTTCCGCATAACCGAACATATATCTGGAGAGTTTAATTTTCTCTTCTTTGTTAACAAAATAAACTTTGAAACGTTTGAATAAAGCGATGGATTCATCCCAAATATCTTGGTCGATAATCGCCGCTTGTTCAGAAGCACAAATCATACCGTTATCGAAAGATTTAGATAAGACGATATCATTGACTGCTTGTTCAACGTCACATGATTTATTCATATAGGCAGGAACGTTACCCGCACCAACACCCATGGCTGGTTTGCCACAACTATAAGCGGCTTTAACCATGGCGTTACCACCAGTCGCTAAGATGGTAGCGACATCTGGGTGATTCATTAAGGCGTGAGTGGCATCCATGCTTGGATGTTCAATCCATTGAATACAGTTCTTTGGCGCACCAGCGGCTTCAGCGACTTCTTTCATTAAGACAGCAGCTTGTTTACTACTTTGTTGAGCGCTTGGGTGGAACGCGAAGATAATTGGGTTTCTGGTCTTTAAACAAATCAAAGATTTGAAAATAACTGTACTTGTTGGGTTAGTGACTGGGGTAATACCACAGATAACACCCACTGGTTCCGCAATCTTTGTAATACCAGTAACTGGGTCATTATCAACCACACCAACGGTTTTTAATGAGCGCATATTGTTTTGCACGTATTCGCAAGCGAATAAGTTTTTGGTGGCCTTATCTTCGAAGACACCACGATGAGTTTCTTCAATTGCGGCTTTGGCTAACGTACCATGATGATCTAAGCCCGCGACACAACATTTAGCGACGATATAGTCAATTTGTTCTTGGTTAAGGTTTTCAAATCCTTCAAGAGCCTTAACACCTTTAGCCACTAAATCATTAATTTCTTTTGTCACTTCTGGGGCTACTACTTTTTCTTCAGGCATAATTTCTTGCCTCCCTATTTTTTATTAATTCGATGGAAGAAGACCGCTAAAGAACGGGCTAAATCCATGTTTTCAACGATGATGTTATCTGGATGTTCAAGATGTAATGGAACAAAGTTCCAAATGGCTTTAATGCCGCTGTTAATTAATTTATTAACAATCTCTTGAGTGACTTCTTTAGGCGTGGTCACAATAGCAACCTCCACACCTAATTCCTTAATCTTATTATCTAAATTAAAAATAGAATAAACTGGTTTACCATCAATTGTTTCGCCAGTGACTGAAGGGTCAATATCAAAGCCGGCAACAATATCTAATCCATAGTCATCAAAACCTTTGAATGATAATAATGCACTGCCTAAATGACCAACACCCACTAAGATGGCTTTATTGAGTTGGTTATAACCAAGATATTCTTTTAGATGATTAATAAGGATATCGACATCTCTAGAACAACCAGGTTTAGAGCTATGAGGAGAAACAATTTGTAAATCCTTTCTCACTTGTTCTTCGCTAACGCCTAAATTCTCCGCTAATAAGCGAGAATTAACTTTGTTAATACCACTATTTCTTAAAGACAATAAAACGTTTAAGTAGACGGGGTATCTTTCAATTTGTTTTAACGAAACTTTAGTTTTCATACTCTAGTTCGGTATTTATTTACCAATCTTTTTATACCCTCTTTTATATAGGAATTCAATATTTTTTTACCGAAGTGTATAGCTATTACTATATTTGTTGCAAGCAACAAAAAAGCAGTGATTTTCTCACTGCTATTGTGTTTATTCTGGTTACCAAGGTCTTTCTACTTGCCAAATATAATCGACGTTTGGATTTAATTTTGATTCTTTCATTCTCTTCTTATATTGCTTAGTAAAGATAATCCAAATAATTATGGCGCGCACATACATAATGATATTGCATAAGTGTATGCCTATTACATAAGCTAGCATAAGCCATGTCCCGGCTTCATTAAGCTGCCAAGCGATGATATCAAAAGGAATCATGAGGGCGAAGATGACTAAAAGAAGAATGGTACCTTTAATAAAGTCCCAAACTGTGTAGAAACTAAGCCACCAACCGGCTTTGGACATACTACAGAAACGCATAACCTTAATTCCTTATTGGCAAGATTATAATATTTTTTCGATGTAATGCAAACTTTTTTCGTTAAAAAACAGCGATTGTCTCGCTGCTTTATTTAACTTTTTAATGTTTCGCAATCCCCTTAATAATGCCTAAAGCCAAACGAACCAAATAATCATCCAGATTGTCGCTCCAACAATGTTAATAAGAAAGCCAATACCTGAGCCTCTTTTGGTATTCCTACCCCTAGTAGCGATGGCAATCATAACACCAATGAAACTCAATAATAAGCCAAGAATAATGCCTGCTAAATAAGATCCTTCTTCGACATGAACTGGTTCATAGTCTTTTTCGAAATCAGGAGCTTCCGCTAATTCGGGATGAGCCATTAACTCTTCAGCGTAAGCAAATCTTTCTTTTTCAGTAATTTTGTGGCCACAAATTGGGCAAAAGTTCGCTCTATTGTCAAGTGATTCAGAACAAACAGGACATTTCATAGTAAGCTTTTCCTCATAACTCTTATATATTACAAAAAGTTGTGATTATAAGTAAGCAATTTCGTTTTGCTTTTTTCTCGCAAAAAGTTTGCCCACTGCTTCTCTAACGCTCATTTTGCCATCCACTATTGAGGCAACTGTATCAATGATAGGAAGTTGCAAATTGTATTTCTTTTCAAGTTCAATCGCGGCTTCCAAGGAATTAAGACCTTCGATAACCATGCCGACTTTTTCTTTTGTTTCTTCTAATGAATAACCTTGGCCTAATAAATAACCGGCTTTGTGGTTTCTTGAGTGCACTGATGTCGCGGTCACAACAATATCACCAATGCCAGTTAAACCAGAGAATGTATTAACATTAGCGCCCATCGCTAAACCAATCTTAGTAATTTCTCTAAGACCTCTAGTAATTAACGCCGCTTTCGCGTTATCTCCATAACCCAAGCCATCACTCATACCCGCGGCTAAAGCAATAATATTTTTAAGCGCACCACATAGTTCCACGCCTAAGATATCTTGGTTTGTATAGACTCTTAAAGAAGAGCTATAGAAGATGTTTTGGATTTCTTCGGCAATTGGAAGTCTTTCACAAGCAGAGACAATTAATGTTGGTAAACCAATAGCTACTTCTTCAGCGTGGGTTGGGCCACTTAAAGCGACGACTGGGAGATCTTTTTCTTTTAAAACATCATGAATTATTTCACTAGTGGTCATTAAAGTGCCCTTTTCCACACCTTTAGCGACGGTAACGATAATTTGGTTACTCTTTAAGTATTTCTTCGCTAATACGGTTGTTTCGCGGACGAAAATAGATGGAACCGCCATCACCACTACGTCTTTATCTTCCACTGCTTCTTCGATAGAGCAGGAATATAAAATCTTATTATTTATTTCAACGCCTGGTAAGTTTTTGTGTCTATGTGTTTTCATGATAGTATTCACTTCTTCAGGGAAGCGAGACCATAACATAACTTCATGTCCACTACTGGCTAAGAGATTAGCTAATGCTGTACCCCATGTACCTGCGCCTAATATACCGATACGTTTCATAGTCATTTTCCTCGTAACTATAATACCATACCATAGTAGCGTTATTTAGACTATGTTTCCTTATAAAATGGTTACAAAACACGCGTTATATTCAACTTTTTTAATCGCACATGCACAAGACTTTTTTTAGTAATGCTAAGTGCTTGTTTTCTCAAGGGTCATACTGTAATATGGAAACAGATAACTTTCATAAAGGGAATCAAAAATTATAATGAAAGGAGATTTTCCATAATGAAAAAAATTAAACTTTTTGCTGTGGTTTCTACCATTTTAGCAATGGGTTTAGTCGCTTGTAATGGACCAAAGTCTAGTTCAAAGCCTGACGCTACAACAACACCAAGCAGCGAACCAGCTCCATCTACATCGACACCAGCTCCAAGCACAAGTACACCTGCTCCAAGCACAAGTACTCCTGCTCCAAGCACATCAGGTGGTGGTCAATCCACATCCGCTCCAGCAGAAGAAGGTCAAATGGCTGTCAATGCTATCGATGTCATCACTGAATCTAACAAAGTCTATCTCAAGATCAGTGGTACAATTTCTGGATTCGCCAATGCTGACGCAATGAAGATGGCTTTCGGCCTTCCCGATGCTATTCCAGCACAAGGCGCTACTGCAGAATGGTTACTCGGTTCTGAAACACCAGCCGATGCCGACTATAAGTTAGCTCCAACAGTTAATAACGGTGCGTTCGAACTTAAGATTGATGTTGCCACCATCACAAACGTTAAAGCCGGCGTGTTCACAATCTATGTTGGTCCAAAAGGTGCTTACGCTGCTGTTCCTTCCTCAGGAATTACAATGGGTAGCGGTAAAGCCATTTTAGACGGCTACAGATGGTACATTCGTGGTGACAAGGGCGCCCTCGCAATGGACGAACTCCCACCACTCGGATTAACAGAATCATTCGTTAAAGTTGAAGGCGAAGGCGAAAACGCTGCTATCTACCACTACATTGGTGGTGAACTCAACACAGCTAAATTACCAGAAGCTGACTTCCTTGCTAAACATCCATATGTTTGTTACGAAACCACAGTTGCCCAACAATGGAGGCAATATATTCTAGGTAAATCAACCGAAACTGATTTAGTCACAACCGTTGTTGAAAACGGTAAAGCTTACATTAAGACAAATATTACATCTTTACCAGACGACAGATTTAACATTAAGTTCAACTTAGCCGAAGATAAAGATGCTGATATTAAGATGGATGCCATCATCGATGGTAGAGACGAAAGCGATCAAGTAATCTTCAATGGTCATGCCTATGCAGTCTACGCTGATAAAACAAAGACAGAAAAAGCTGACATTTATGGTAACTGCGGCCTTATCGTTTCCCATGCCCACACATGGACAAGAGGCGAACAAGTTGAAAATAGTGAACTCTACAACTTAACATGTTCCGAAGCTTCTCACGTTGGTTATGAATTAGATTTCAATACAACAAATACTCCAGGATATCCAAACGATAAGAAACTTAAAGGTACAACTTCTACATTCAACATCACAGGTATTAGTGAAGGTGAATACGCTGTTTACTTGAAAGCAAAAGTCGGTAGCGGTCAAGCTAACGCTAATGGAACAGTTGGTTTAAGCGCTGGCGATCAACTCGATGACAATGGCTCCGCCACTGGTGGTAATGCTGTTCCAGGCAGATATTCTATGCAAGCCGGTACCGGTGACGTTGAATACACCGTCACAGGTAACAAGAACTACTACAAGATCGGTATGAATACTTCCTCTTTCAATTGGACAAACTGTGCAGTCGTTCAATCCTTAATGATTAAGGGTGATGCCGGCCAATTAGTGTTCAAACATACAGGCGCAGGTTATTCCATTTATGCCGAAACCATCCGTTTAGTTAAAGTTGGTAATTATGTTAAACCAGCTTTCCCAATCGAATTAACAGACAACAAGATGAAGATTGAAGCTGAAGATTACCACATCCGTGCTAATAACCAATCTGGTACAGTTACCGAAGACGCAGAAGCTTCTGGTGGTAAATATGTTGCTGGCTTAAGCTACAACAAACCATTCTGGGGCGATCCAACAATCGGTCAACTCGATTACTACGTCAAAGCCGCTGCTGCTGATAACTTAAAGATTTCTGTCCACGCAAAATCCAATAAGACAGAAGCCGCTGTCGCAATGGAACTTTGGGTCGACGGTGCTAAAGTTGCTGACTTATCCTATGCCGATGCTTACGCTGATGCCGCTTCTGAAGCTGTTGCATTAACAGCCGGCAAACACACCATCTCATTAAAAGGTGTTAATGGCGTTAAAGCAGACATCGACTATCTCGAATTAGTCAAACCAGCTGCCTAATAGCTACAAACTATAAAGGGGCGCGTAAGCGCTCCTTTTTCTTTGCCTATAATCTTTATCGAAAATAATAGTTAAATTGCTTAGACGGGCGATTTTGTTTGTTTAAGCATATTTATATTAGAAACAACAAACTCCACTACTGTATTTGGTTTATAGATATAAAAACAGAGATGCCCATCTGGACATCTCTTTAATCTAAATATGTTGATAATTAGTCAACCCAGGTCACTAAGACAACTGGAGCGTTATCGCCACGACGGTTTTCGAGCTTATATTGCTTTGTGTAACCACCATTGCGATCCTTCATCTTAGGACCGATTTCGGCAAATAATTTATCTAATGCATTGGCGCCGGTTTTTTCATCAGCAACGATGTTACGGACGAAAGCAGCAGCTTGACGTTTGGCGTTCATGACATCTTCCTTTTTGGTTAATGTGACTAAACGGTCAGCTTCTTTAATGACGTCTTTTGCAGTGGCAGCGGTCACTTTGACAGAACCACGGATGATTAAGTCAGTGACGACATTGCGGAGCATATTTTCGTATTTGCTCTTAGTATAAGCGGCTTTGAATCTAACGCCGGTTTTACCATGAACATTTTTTCTACCTTGTGCTGGCATGTTGATTGGCCTCCTTATTCAAAATCTTTGAATGATAAGCCATAAGCCGCGAGTTTCTCTTTAATTTCTTTGAGAGACTTTTTACCAAGGTTTTTGACTTTCATCATTTCTTCTTCGGTTTTTTCTGTGAGTTCTAAGACAGTGGCAACGCCAGCTCTCTTTAAGCAGTTATAAGAACGGACAGATAAGTCGAGTTCTTCAATAATGAAGTTCTCATATTTGTTTTCTTCCACTTGGACGACATCCTTTTCGATGTTGATATCGCGAGCGATTTCAGCAACATCAAGGAATTTAGAGAAGTGGTCGATTAAGATTTTAGCCGCCATCGCGAGTGCTTCTTGTGGAAGCATGGAACCATTGGTCCAAACTTCGATTGTTAAAGCATCGAAACGGGAATCGTGACCGACACGTGTGCCGTCAACGATGTAGTTGGCTTTCTTCACTGGGGAATAGTTACTGTCTGTGCAGATAGTACCTAATTGTAAACTTGGGTGAAGAATCTTATTTTGTTCGCCTGTAACGTAACCACGACCATTACGAGCATGGAGAACCATGTGTAAGGAACCGCTTTCGGTCACATTAGCGATCACTAAGTCTGGATTGACAACTTCCACACCGGCTGGGCAAACGATGTCGCTTGCTTTGACAACGGCTGGACCTTGGACGTTGATTTCTAATCTCTTATTAGAAGCGTCTTCGCTATCAATACGTAAGACTAAATCTTTTAAGTTTAAGACGATGGTTGTAACGTCTTCTTCGACACCTGGAAGAGCGGTGAATTCATGACGAGCACCTTCCACTTCAACGGCGTAGATAGAAGCACCTGGTAAAGAGGATAATAAGACTCTACGTAAGGCGTTACCTAATGTGAGACCAAAGCCTCTTTCTAATGGTTCGATTACAAAGCGACCATAGTTTTCATTACCATCGTAGTCGGCTTGAGTAATACCAAATCTTTCAAATGGGTTTGCGATTTTCATAAGATTGATAACCTCCTAAAATAATTAGCCTCTTGGTTTCTTTGGTGGGCGGCAACCATTGTGTGGGATGGGGGTTGTATCAACGATACTTAAGACTTGTAAGCCGGCAACAGCGAGGGAACGGATTGCACCTTCACGGCCTGGGCCTGGGCCTTTGACATCAACGTCAACTTGACGGATGCCTTGTTCATAAGCAGCTTTGCCAGCAGCTTCAGCGGCTTGCATAGCAGCGAATGGAGTGGATTTCTTAGCGCCTTTGAAACCATTGGCACCAGCGGAGCTCCAAGCTAAGGCATTGCCTTGTTCGTCACAGATTGTAACGATTGTGTTATTGAAAGTAGCGTGAATGTGGGCAACACCACGGGTAAATGAACGTTTGACTTTCTTTTTACGAATTGTTGTTTTAGCCATAATTCTATACTCCTTTCATTAACCTTGTGGCGCCATCTTCTTGTTAGCAATGGTCTTACGTGGACCTTTACGAGTTCTGGCGTTTGTTTTTGTTCTTTGACCGTTAACTGGTAAGCCTTTTCTATGGCGTGTGCCACGGTAGCAACCAATTTCGGTTAATCTCTTGATATTGAGGGCGACTTCTCTACGGAGATCACCTTCTGTTTTGTAGTTACTGATTTCATTACGGATTGCACCGAGTTGTTCATCAGTTAAATCTTTGACTCTGATTGTGCTGTCAACTTTAGCACCTTCGCAAATTAATTTTGCGGTATAACGACCAATACCATAGATGTAGGTAAGAGCGGTACCTACTTGTTTGTCGTTAGGAATATCAACACCAACGATACGTGCCATATTCTAATTTCCTCCTAAATTAACCTTGTCTCTGTTTGTGCTTTGGATCAGAACAAATGACCATGACTTTGCCATGTCTTTTGATGACTCTGCACTTAGAACAGATAGGTTTGACGGAAGGTCTGACTTTCATAGTTTTTTCCTCCTAAGTTTGATTCTACTTGAATCGATAAGTGATGCGGCCCCGTGTTAAATCATAAGGCGAGATTTCTACCGTAACTTTATCTCCTGGAAGAATGCGTATGTAGTTCATACGGATTTTGCCAGAAACGGTGGCCAAGATTACGACGCCGTTTTCGAGTTCTACTTTAAATGAAGCATTTGGTAAACACTCTTTAACGACCGCCTGGACTTCGATGACATCTGCTTTAGACATTAATATTCTTTTCTCCTTCAGTTAAGGTAATAATTTCGTACCCGTCTTCTGTAATAACAATTGTGTTTTCGTAGTGACAAGTTAATTTCCCGTCTTTACTCTTCACTGTCCAACCATCCCCTAAGATTCTTGTATCTTTTTTACCTTCAAGAATCATTGGTTCTACCGCGATGGCCATACCCTTTTGGAGCAAGGCGCCTGTACCGGCAATACCATAGTTTGGAACGCTTGGATCTTCGTGCATGCTTTTACCAATACCATGACCAGTAAACTCGCGTGCGACGCTATAACCAGAAGATTCGACGTAATGCTGAATAGCGGCGGAGATGTCTCCCACTCGATTGCCTGGCTTTGCTTGTTTAACGCCCTCGTAGAAGGCTTTTGTACAAACGTCGAGTATTCTTCTCACGTTTTCCTTACAAGTGCCGACAATGAATGTTCTCGTGGCATCCGCGCAGTATCCCTTAAGATTTGCCACGACATCAAGGGAAACGATATCACCTTCTTTTAAGATAATCTTTTTAGAAGGTATTCCGTGGATGAGCGTATCGTTAACGGATACACATGTGCCCGCTGGATAGTCGTAGTAGCCTTTGCAAGGACAACTACCAC
>JBGUGI010000148.1:0-4751 GCA_045111495.1 Bacilli bacterium
TTCATAGCCTTTCGCGTACACTTTAGTGACGAGGTTTTCTTCGCCATCTTGTTCAGTGACGTCAACGGCATCCATGTTTTTATCAGAGAACTTATCTCCGATGTTTGGAGCGATTTCTTTCACTCCTTCGTTTTCTAATGCACTCACGAAGTTACGATAGATGAATTGGAATCCCACTAAGTAGTTTTTCACTTCTGGGCTGGCTGGTTCATTACCTAACGCCATATGGAAGCTATCGAGTACTGGAAGTAATTCTTCGATAAATCCCATAGCGCGATATTTCATCGCTTCGGAATGTTCTTTTTCTAAATTAGTACGTAAGTTCTTGGTATCTGCATAAGCGCGGTAATATTCATTTTTCCAATGCTCTACTGCGGCATTTGCTTTAGCAAGTTCTTCTTCTAATTCTTGAATCTTTTTCTTGTCTTTATTTTTTTCTTCTTTAACGGCTTCTTTTGCTTCTTGTTTTTCTTTATTAGGCATCGCCTTTACCTCCTTTGTTGTTGTTTAATCCTTTAAAGTAATCGGTTAATGTTTCCGCGATATACTCAAGGGCGCTTAACGCTTGATCGTAGTCGATTCTAGTTGGACCGAGCAATGTAATTGCGCGATTACCTTCTTCGCCTAAGTCGATTTTTGCTGTCACCATTGAGACATCAGGATTGCCTTCGATATCGCCGATACGAATGATTCGGCCTTCGTCATCCTTTTTGATTTCATCTTTGACTTCTTTAAGGAGTTGTTGGTCATTGAGAAGTTTGAAGACTTTTTCAAGTTTCTCGGTATCGTTTTTGTATTCCTCGTGATTGAACAATTCATCTCTACCATAGAGACTTAAACGGTCACTAGCGAAGCGCATGAATGTTTCAAGCAAAGCTTGGTAAACAAGGTCATGACCCACGATGTAATCATTAAGGACTGGTTTAAGAGCTTCGGTCTTTTCAACGAGTTCTACGATTGGTGTACCTTTTAATCGGTCATTTAATAAGGAAACACAGTTAACAATTTCGCCCGCTTTTAAGTTCTCTGGAACGATGAAGGTTTTGTTTTCGACATAGCCTTTATCAGTTACGAAGATGGCGGTAATTGTGTTATCGGAAATCTGCACCATTTGGATAGACGCTAATTTTTCTTTATTCTCATCTGGTCCCATGACCACGGTGACTAAGTTAGTCATATGAGATAAAATCTCACAACTTTCCTTAATAACCGCATCAATTGATTTAACTTTTTGATCAAGAACAGTTTGAATGCTGTTTTTTAATTGTTCATTAACTGAACCATCTCTTAATTTCTCACAGTAATAGCGGTATCCTTGAGCGGATGGAACTCTACCACTGCTTGAATGGGTCTTTTCAATTAAGCCCATTTTTTCAAGAGCAAACATTTCGTTTCTAATTGTCGCGGAAGAATAAGGAAGTTTATATTCTTCGATGAGGGTGTGAGAGCCAACTGGTTGCGCATTCTTAATAAAGTATTCAACGATGTGTTTTAAGATCGTATCACTACGGTTAAGAGCCATGGTTTTCTCCTCCTTTTTAGCACTCTATCTCTTTTTGTGCTAACTACATTTTACCTAAATAATTAGCACTGTCAAGCATTGTCTGCTAATTTTTCAATTTTTATTATAATAAGGATTTATATATGGAGTCCAAAATAGGATTCTTAGAGTCAAATTCACAAACAAAAAATGCCCCAATTTAGAACCAGGATATTTTTCTTTGGTAGAAGTTATGTCAAAGATTTCAAACGATTATTTGTTCTTCTTTTAAAGTTAGATGAGCTTAAGGATGATTTGGTCTAATATCATCATTCCTTCATATGTCGCTAATAAAGTATCGTTCTCTAATGTTAAATAGCCTTGATTAATTAATGTTTTGATTTCATCAGATTTTTTAGATAAATCAACGCCATATTTATCTTTTAATAAAGATAAAGAAAGACCCGCTTTTACGCTTCTTAAGGTCAGCATGATTTCGTATGTGGCGAGATCTTTTTTGGTGAGTTTTTCTTCTTCGACAACGAATTCACCGTTAAGATACTTATCTAAGTTAATTGTGTTTTTGTAACGGATATCATCAATATATCCCGCTGCTCCTAGACCACAGCCATAATATCGTTCGTTTTTCCAATATGTTAGATTATGCAATGATTCATAACTGGGTTTGCTCCAGTTAGAAACCTCATAGTGAATAAAACCTTTTTCTTTCAGAAAATTATGCACAATATCGTAGTTTTTGCGCATTAAATCATCATCCATCTCTTTAAATCCTTGATTGTATAAGACTGTATGAGGATGGATAGTTAAAGCATAGCAAGATATATGTTTAATATTTAAGGAAGTGAGGTTTTCTAAATCTCTTTTCAAAAGAGCCTCGCTACTATGTGGTAAACCAAGTATAAGATCAACATTGATGTTTTCTATCTTATATTTATTAAGGGTGGCAATCACTCTTTTAACATCTTCATAGCTATGTTGACGGTTGATGGCTTTAAGGACTTTTTCATCTGTACTTTGGACGCCTAAAGAGATACGGTTAACTCCATATTTGCTTAATAATTTAATCTTTTCTTCACTTAGCGATTCCGGATTAGCTTCAAAAGTATACTCTTTTACACCTTTGGTGTATGGTTTAATCATTTCTAAAAGTTCTAAGAACAAATCATCTTCTAAAGCGGTTGGTGTACCACCACCGACATAGATGGTTTTTAAGGCCCCTATTTCATAAGATTCTATTTCTTGTTTAAGGGCTTTTAGATATTTAACAGCGAACATACGAAAATACTGCAACTTGGCAAAGTCGCAGTAATCGCATATAGTTTCACAAAATGGAATATGAATGTATAAAGAGGATGGTTTATTCATCTTCCTTGTAATCGCTAATTTGTTTAGCGGCTTCTGGATCGTCAACATCCTGAAGAACACGTTTCATTTCATCTTGAAGAATTTCTTCATCAGATGGTTTGTCTTCTTTGAGTTTTGGACGTAAAAAACGATAAAGGATATACGCTAATAAAGCAATAACTGCTGTAACAGCGATAACGATAATGAGAATTAATACTGATTGTGGCATTGATTTTTACCTCTACTCTCTTTCAACAGGAATGTAAACATATTTATTTTTAATCTTTTCTTTGCGATAGTAAAGAAGTTCTGCTAAATGATCCATCGATGTACGCGCTGTTTCATAGGCGCAGCGGAGGCTCTTTTTATATTGCGCGATAGTATATTTCTTACCTTTGGTGCAATGTCTAGCGTAGAACTTGGCTTCGCCTTTTTTAAGTTCAGGGTCTCTTTCTAAGAGATCTTGTTCTAAAAGAACAGCTTGTTTTTCATCTAAGGCCACTGGGATATAAGCGACAGCAAGTTCTTCTTGGACATAAGTTACTTTCACTGTCTTTTTCTTTGGGGCTTCTGGCATCACCACTTCACGTGGTTCTTCTTGCTTTTCGACTTGTTGAACTGGAGCAGGTGCTGGTTGAGGAGCTGGTTGCTCGACTGGTTCTTCTTCTTGCTCTTCCGCGAAGAGATCCACTGTTTCCACTCTAGCTGGTTCAGGAATTTCGACTTCTTGGATTGGTTTATCTTCAACGACTTGATAGAAGTCAGCGCGCATTTCAGAAACTTTTGCATTAGCAATATCATCTAAGAATGTATCGCAGTATTTACTTAAGTGTTTGAAAGCATAATCAACGAAGTATGTTACGTCAGCGGTCTTTTGGACTTCCACATAAATACGAGCTGCTTCTTCTTTTGGTAAGAGCAAAAGCTTTTCAAGTGGAAGAGCGACAATTGTGTCTCCATAGGCTTCGTGAGCTAAAACAGCTTTAGCCATTAAGATAGCCATTTCCTCTGAGTAAGAAGCAAATGGTTTAACAAAGTTAATATAGAAGAAAGTAATGATAGCTTTTAATGATGTTGGCAATGTGGAAGAGTTAATGAAAGTGAATAAACTATTCATCATTGGTCCAATTAGATTCACAGGAGCAGAAGTATAAACACGGTCAATTAAGACACGGTTTTCAGGATTTCTATCTTCACTAGCACGATAGAAAGTCACTAATTCTTCTGTGCCTAAGACTTTAGCGTATAATTCAGCAAGGAAGTCTTCATCGATTTTGTTGACATAGGCAGTCTTAATGTAGTTTAAAGCGTTAGGATAATTCACTAATAGCATATTTGTTGGAATTGCGCTTACTACTTCATTACGCATGACACTATCGATAAAGTCATCGCCTACGTGTAATTGTTCAAATTCATTTAAGATGTTGAGCACCTCTTTTTTAAAGGTATAATCAACATTCTTCGCTTGCTTAGTGTTAGGCGCGAGCATCATGATTTCGCGGTTCACTCTAAGAAGTTTTGCTTCTAAGTTATTAACTAAGCTATTGATGGCTGGACAGCCACAGAACAAGAGCATGTTCTTTTCAATAGTTCTGATTGATAAATAATGATAAAAGTTGGAGCGGTATGAAAGAATGTTGCTCCAAAATGGATCGACTGAAGAGACTTTAAGTTCGCGACCAACTTCTAATTTGGTGGCGTATTTGTCTTCAGTAAAACGCATCGCATAATCATTGCCTGCCATATAAAAGTACCTCTTTATACCTTTATCTTACAGGAAGTGATTTTTATTGTAAATAATTTATTCTAAAAAACTACTAATTTTAAACTAGTTATCTTCTTCTTCGTCAATGGAGAGAATGCTCATAAATGCTTCTTGTGGGACGTCAACAGAGCCGACTTTCTT
>JBGUGI010000149.1:0-6413 GCA_045111495.1 Bacilli bacterium
GCGTTTTCTAATAAGCCAGTGATTAGTTTTGGTTGACGTAAATAATCCACAACATTTCCTGCAGCGTCTTTTATTTCAGAAACACTGCCACCCGCTAAAACGAATGGTAAGTAAGCAATTAATGTACCAGCGAAGAATGTTAATGAAATAGAAGTGGAAATAAACATTCTATCTTCTTGGTTTTTACCAAATTCTGAAATTAAAGCATTATATGGTGTGCAGTACATTGTCATGAAAGTATAGAACAAGACGATAGCAATACTAATCCAAATAATGTTTCCAACATTACCACCAGTTGCTTGATCACCAAATGGAGCACAGAATAATAAAACTGTGACAATAGCAAGAGGAATAGCGGCCACCATCATAAATGGCATTCTTCTACCTCTTGGGTTCTTACTTCTATCACTTAAAGAAGCAATAAGTGGATCAGTCACGGCGTCAAAAACACGGCTTAAAGCAGTGATTAAACCTAAGACTGTCATGAATCCACCGATAACTAGACCAGGTAAGATGTACTGTGTTGCGCCAGCAGCGGTATCACCGGTCTTACCACCTGTTGGTAAATAGAATGTCACTAACCAAGCACTAATAATGCCAGAAAGTAAAGACCATCCTAATTGACCGATGGCAAAAATAATCATTTGTTTTTTCGATAATCTTTTCATAAATAACTCCCCTAAAAAGACTCCCTTTATTAATGTCTCAATGATGATAATGTGATATCAATTAGGCATCCAACCTGCGCAGATTTATCAAGAACCTTGTCTTGAGCTAAAACTGCTTTTCTAATTGATAACTTTTTGCATAATTCAAGCAATGCGTGAGTGGTGCTGAAGTAGAAAATTTTGATATCTTTTTGTGGTTTGATAGATCCATCTTTAAGCCCCTCTTCATAGGCTTGCATATAGACCTTTTCATATTGACCCACAACGGCTTCATAAGGGTCGATAGCATTGCTATCATCTCCACCCATAAAGGCATCGAATTCATTAATGAACTTATAGAATTTTGGATGATTGTTAAAGATATCAAGGTAGCTCTTATAGAAAATTTCAACTTTTTCTAAACCAGTCTTACCTTGCTCCAACTTAAAATACTCAGCATTAACTGCTTGTTGTAATTTCATGGCCGAACGAACCACTAAGGATTGTTTCTTTCCAAAGTAGCGGTAGATAGTGGCCTCACCTACCTGCGCGGACACGGCTATATCCTTAATTGTGACCTCTTGGATTGAACGGGCCATAAATAAGTCAGTAGCGATGTCGACTAAAAAATTTACTTTTGCGTCTTTTAAACTCATACTCTTATGTGATAGGTCATCTATCAAAACGATAACCTTTCTATCATCAATATATCTTTAATTAATAATAAAAGCAAACAAATATTTAAAAATTCATAAAGAAAATGTGTTCTTTTTATATATAAAAGTCATTATAATAAGTATGCTTAAATCATATAAATGGGAGAAAGTTATGATGAAATTAACAAATAAACTTTTATTTTTAAGCGCCTTACTTGCGACTTCTTTAACCGCTTGTAATCACGCTGAACCAGAACCAGAACCAGATAATACTCACGTTGATGTTTTCGTTCTTTCTGGTCAATCCAACATGGAAGGTAGTACTATGTACGTCCATCCAAAGGGCACAGAATTATTAAAGAACTACTTCGAAGAAGAAAACATGGATTATACCGGTGTCTCTGAAGGTATCCCAACAGTTAAAACAAGCTACTATGGTTTCTATTATCCAAATAAATGGAAACAAGCCCATTCTTCTAGCCCAGATCAAAGTAGCGCGGAAGCAAGAATGACTCCTAACTTCCAACCAACAAAAGTTGGTATGGGTGTTGGTGATACATATCAAGGCAAAAAAGACATCTTCTTTGGTCCAGAATTAGGTATCGCTAATACCATCGCGGAACACGCTACAGAAGAAAACCCAGTTCACTTAATTAAGTGTGCATTCTCTGGTAGTGGCTTCACAAAAACTGATGGTCCAAACTGGAACAACCGTGATGAAAATCCAGACAAATCATTATTCTATTTATTAAAAACCTATACTCAAAAATGTTTAGATGCTATTACAGAAACTGGTAAAGTCCCAGTTCTCAAAGGCTTCATTTGGCACCAAGGTGAATCTGATACAGGTAACAACAATTACCAAACACAAATGGAACAATTAATTAAAGATTTCCGTGATGAATTCTCTTATTATGCTCCAGAACAAGAAGCTAAGAATATCGCTTTCTTAGATTGTACAATCTATGATGGTTCTAAAAACCGCTACGGCACACAACAACAAGTTAATAACGGTATTAATAAATTTAAAAATAATATCGCTGCTAAAGGTAAACTTGATAAAGAAGACCCAGCATATGAACCAAACTATATCGTTGATGGTACATTCACAGAAAACGGCTTAAAACTTGAAATTGGTGATGACGCTAAAGGTGGCTATAACACATATCACTACAATACCGCTGATGCTTATAAATTAGGCAAAGCATATGGTGAAATCATCATTAATAACAATTTATTAAGAGATAAATAATCATTTGATGCGCTATAATAGTAACTGCGCTTGTAGCTCAGTTGAATTAGAGTGCAACTCTCCGAAGGTTGAGGTCACGCGTTTAAATCGCGTCAAGCGCACCAAATAAGAAAAAATGAACTCGTTTATACGGGTTCTTTTCTTTTATATACTTACTTATAAATAAGTAAGATTTTAAATTATTTAAAATAAGTTACGCATATGCGATAGCCAAAAAATAAAAATGAAAAAATATTAAAAAAGTGCTTGCAATCTATATACCTCGTGATATGATGTATACCGTGAAAAGAGGTATGCTATGGATGCTCAATTAAAAAGAGGTGTACTAGATGTCTGTGTCTTAGCGGCTATTAAGAATGAAGATTCCTATGGCTATAAGATCATTAAAGACCTCAAACCAATCCTTGAATTATCTGAATCCACTCTCTATACCATCTTGAAACGTTTAGAAGATTCGCACATGCTCATTACTCGAACCGCGGAATATGAGGGCAGGTTACGAAAGTACTATCGTATAACCAGCACTGGGCGTCAAAGAATCGAAGACTTCAAAAACGAATGGAAAGAAATAATGGAAATTTATTCCTTTATAGAAAGAGGGGAGCAGGTATGACAAAGAAACAATTCTTAGATGAACTTAGAAGCAAACTTGTCGGTCTACCAAAAAGTGATGTAGATGAACGTATCAGCTTCTACGAAGAAATGATCAATGACCGTATGGATGAAGGTAAATCTGAAGAAGAAGCCGTCAACGATATCGGTACAGTTGATGAAGTAATTAAACAAATTGCAAAAGACACGCCACTTGTCAGTTTAGTGGCACATAAGATGAAACCAAAAAGAAGACTCAGAGGTTGGGAAATCGTCCTTATTGTCTTAGGATTCCCACTTTGGTTCCCATTAATGATTACAGCATTTGTCTTAATATTTGTGGGATTCATTCTCATGTGGACAGGCGCTATCGTCACTTACGCGGTAGAAGGATCATTAATCGCTGCATGTTTTATGAGCGCATTAAGCTTCTTCCTTGGCTATTTCGATGGTGGTGGCATTACTGCTAACTTACCATATATCGGTATGGCACTAATGTGTTTCGGTGGTGCAATCGGATTCGGCTTTGCCTGCTATGGAGTTACCAAAGGCATGATCAAAGCAACACGAGGAATGTTTATTGGAATTAAATCCTCGTTTATTAAAAAAGGAGATAAAAAGTAATGAAAGGTTTTGTTGTAGGACTAATCGTCCTTGGAGGCGTTTGCCTCGTTGGTGGCGCAGCCATCCTTGCCTTTGGAATGTCAAAAGGCAAAATTAATGATAATTTTGAAACTAATGAACATAAAATCACAGATAGTTTCGATGATATTGAAATCGATGTTGAAACCGCTGATGTGGATATCAAGAAAGCGGAAGATGGCCAAGCTAAAGTCGTCTGTGTTGAAAAAGAAAAGGTTTATCACACTGCAGAAGTTTCTAATAACAAATTAGTAATTAAAGTAAAAGATGAACGCAGATGGTATCAAAAATACTTGTTCAATTGGAACTTCAAATCAATGTCCGTGACAGTCTATTTACCAGAAGAGACATATAGCGATTTGGCTATTGAATCAAATACTGGTCATATCGTCGTTGATAAGGAATTCACATTCGCTAATATCAATCTCTCTGATGATACAGGCACAGTTAAATTAAACAATAAAGCCACAGGTGATGTTGAAATCAAGGTCCATACTGGTAGTGTTAATCTCAATAACTTTGATGCCGCTAACTTAAAAGTCAAAACATCAACAGGTGATGTCAATTATAAAAGCGGTGAAGTCGCTGGTAATATTGAATTACAATCTTCCACAGGTGACCACGAACTTGAAGGCGTTAAAGCAAAATCTTTAAACGTTAAATCTAGCACTGGCCATGTGCATTTAACTGATGTTGTCATTAATGACAATATGGAAATCAAAACATCCACAGGTGATGTGAGATTTGATAGAAGCGACGCTAAAGAAATTAAAGTGGAAACTAGCACAGGTTCCATCAAAGGTACATTATTAACTTCTAAACTCTTCAGCGGTCAATCAGACACTGGTTCAGTCAAGTTTCCTAAAATGGATGAATGGGATCAAGAGGGTGGCAAGTTTGAAGCGAAGAGTGATACCGGTTCCATTGATATCAAGATTGCTTAATCAAAAAAAGAACCTCTCGTTTGAGAGGCTTTCTTTTATCTTCTCTTTTTAACAGCGGTGAGAATAACTGGCACTAAGATAGCACTTAATATCAAGGCTAGGAAGATACCTAAGAGGATCCAAAGCATTGTGCTTGTGCTGTTATTATTGTTTGAGCCCTTATTTGCTTCTCTATAAGCACTGATCTTATTAATAGTTAATTCTTTTAAATCTAATTTTTCGTTAGTGGCAAATGTTCTATTTGAACCATTGAAGTACATATAGAAACTCTTACTTTCACCTTTATAGGTGACATCAATGAATAACGCTAAGTTTTCATTTGGAATCTTGTTATTATCCACTTTTAAAACATATTGATTCTTTTCTTTATAATCTTCTTTGATTTCCGCTCCTGAGAAATCAACATCTGGTAAAGGATGACTATAACAAGTGAATGTTGCATCAAATCTTTGAGCAAAGCTAAATGAACTATCAACGTAGGTATGGAACTTTTCTGATTGACCTGGGGCAATAGCTTGGTTTTTGAATACTTGATTTGTTTGTTCTAAATCTAAGTAATAGACTCTCTTAGTGCTATCGGCGATAAATGGCACATCATAAAATGGAGCGATATGGTTTTCACCAATGTTTTTAACTTCAATCTCATAGCAGACATTTTGTTCACTTGGTCGATCTTTATCTACACCGACATAGTTAACATATAAGTCAGCATCATAATATGATTTAGTTAATGGCTCTTGGGCCTTGGTAGCCATTGCAAATGGCATAAGCATTAATAGAGGGAATAGTGTTAATCTGTTTTTCATCATAGTCATTATCCTTTTCCAATTAGCAAAACTCAATCTTTGCTTTCACTTATTAGACGTTTTGTGGAGGAAAAACTGCTAATAAATAGTGTTTCTCTATTCTTTATTAATAAAAAATATAATAAAATGTGGTGCATATGAAGAAAGCATTCTCCCTCGCGATTAGTATCGTGGCTATCTCCTTTTCATTATTAGGCTGTAATAATCATCAAGGTAAAGGCAATAATTCAAAAGGAAACAACCGCTCAAATATCGTTAGTCTAGATATCGTGGCGTTCAACGACTTCCATGGTAATACCTTAGACAGCGATACTGGTTTAGGTTTGGCCAAAACTACGACATTAGTCAATGAATTAACCAAACATAGCGCAAATAGATTATTAATATCTCAAGGAGATATGTGGCAAGGTTCCGCTGAAAGCAATCTCACCCATGGTAACTTAGTGACCGAATGGATGAATGACCAAGGCTTTGTTTCAATGACTCTTGGTAACCATGAATTTGACTGGGGTCAAGACGATATCATTAACAATGAAGAATTAGCGAATTTCCCATTTTTAGCCATTAATGTTTATAGCACAGAAACTAACTCCTTAGTGAGCTACTGCAAGCCTTCAACAATCGCTAAAATCGGTAGTGCTAAAATCGGTATCATTGGAGCAATTGGTGATTGTTATTCTTCTATCTCCTCTAGCCAAGTAAAAGGCATCTATTTTAAAGTGGGAGATGAGCTCACTTCTTTAGTAAAAGCGGAAGCAAAATCCTTAAAAGAGCAAGGATGTGACTTTATTATCTATTCTATTCACGATGATGATAGTGCGTATAATCTTGATCTAAGTGATGGCTATGTCGACCTTGTTTTAGAAGGTCATACC
>JBGUGI010000150.1:0-19729 GCA_045111495.1 Bacilli bacterium
ACATGTTTTTAAGTGTTTGGATGGAAGGCTCACTACGGTTTGTTTCATAGTTCGCTAATTGGTAGGATTTAACACCAATCAAATCTGCAGCTTCTTTTTGTGATAGCTTTTGTTTTAAACGATATGTTTTAAATCTTTCACCTAAGTCCATGTCTCGTATTATATCAGTTGTATTTTTTACACATCAATTAATTTTTACAAAAGATGTCTCAAAATAAAACATCACTCATAAACATTAGACACGTTATATGAATTGTAAATCATTCGTTACAACGTTTACTTATTCTACTTTTTGTATTTTTTATACTAGGTTGTGCTTTTTACAATGGGCATTAAAACAAAAGAAGAACCTAGGATTTCCTAGGCTATTCTTCAACGATTTTACCGTATCTTCTATCTCTTGTTTGATATTCTTTTAAGCATTCTTGGAACTTATCTTTAGTGAAGTCTGGCCAATATGTTGGGGTGAAAATAAACTCAGAATAAGCGAGTTGGTATAGTAAATAGTTACTTAAACGTTGTTCACCACTTGTTCTAATCATTAAGTCCACTGGTGGTAAGTTATTTGTGTATAGATGATCACTAATTGTTTGTTCATTGATATCATTGATATCTAACTTATTATCTTTCACTAATGCAGCGATTTCTTTCGTGGCTTTGACTAGTTCTTGTCTAGAACCATAATTTAAAGCGATGTTAAATACATAGTTATTATTATCTTTTGTCTTATTTAATGCTTCTAAGACTGTTTTTTGAGAGTGTTTAGGGAGTCTAGTGATGTCCCCCATCACTTGCACTCTAACACCATCTCTCATTAAATCAGCGATATTGTCTTTAAAGAACTTATCTAGATATCTAAATAACAAAGTGATTTCACTTTTTGGTCTATTCCAGTTTTCCGTAGAAAAAGCATATAAGGTCATACAGTAGATATGATTAGCCTTAACTGCGTCAAATATTTCAATGATTCTTTTACAGCCTTCTTCATGGCCTGCTGTTCTTGGTAAACCTCTTTTTTTAGCCCAACGACCATTGCCGTCCATGATAAGAGCAACGTGATTAATTTGATTATTAGCCATAACTACTTATTCCTACTTTCTAGATATTCTTTGATTTGATTGATGGTATTTAACGGAGTGGATGTCCCACTTGCTATTACAGCGTTCTTATATTTGATATTTAACTTTTTACAATCATCAATATTTTCAAATAGATATATCGCTTTATTAAGATGTTTCTTTTTAGCGACTTCATATAGTTTCATCGTATTAGATGATTTCTTACTACCCACGATAATGATCGTATCGATATCATCCCCTAATTCATTGATGGCTTTTTGTCTTAATAATGTCGCATCACATATCTCATCAATGATATTAGGATTCTTGATATTATCTTTTATCTCTTGATGGATATCTTCTAATTCTAAAAATGATAATGTTGTTTGATTGATGATTAATGGATTATCAGTTTTGACTTGGGTGTAGTCAAACTTTTCATTAATATCATAGAACAACACATTATCATTTTGTGTTAATGCAGCGTTAGCTTCTGGATGATTACGTTTACCGATATAGATAGTTTCTTTACTATTTCTTATGGCATTAAAGCATTCTTTCACTTTAGGACATGTTGCATCAAAATAACGGACACCTTTAATAGTTAAGATATCTTCATAGACATCTGGATGACCATGCGCGGTGAAGATCACAATATCATTACTAGTGAATCTCTTTAAGATATCTAATGGATTCTTATTAGTTAAGTCTATTGTCTTAATGCCATAGCTATCTAACTCTTTAGTCACTTCTTCATTATGGACAAGTAAACCAAAAACATAGATATTCTTATCTTTATAATCATTAGCGACTTTCTTAGCGAGATTAATCGCGTTTATCACACCATAGCAGTGGGCAATAGGTTTAAGTAATTTAATCATGTAATTATTATCTATCATTCGATAAAAAAAGTATATGTGCACGATGCTTTGGCCAATAAATAAACAGTTGCATATCTTACAACAGTTGAAATCTTAGTTGTTGCATTTTTTGCAACTACTGATTCCTTTTATTCATTAATTACTTTTCTTAAATCATCAAAGGTAATACCAAGGTCTTTAACTTGGTCTAAGACGTTACCGTGTTTAATAAATGTATTTGGTACCGCGAGTGTTTTAATATCACCTTGATAGCCTAATTCGATTAAATAATTAAGCACATAGGAACAGAAACCTTCTTTAGTGCCATAGATATCATAAAGAATGATTTGTTTTTTATTAAATAATGACTTTAAGCAATCAACATCAATTGGTCTAATAAACATCGCATTAACAATTGTGTAGCCAGGCATTTCTTCCACAAGGTGCTTAATAACAGGTCCATAAGAGATAATCGCGGTATCACCATCATCCGCTTCAATTTTCCATTCACCAAGTCTAACTTCTCTTGGTTCATGATTACCACATTTCTCAACGATGTCTTTTGGATAGCGGATTGCTAATGGATGTGGATATATCGTCGAGAAGTTAAATAAATCAATGGCTTCTTCCATCGTATTAGCCATACATATAGCGATATTAGGAATACTTAATAAATACGCTACATCGTATATACCAGCGTGGGTTTCCCCGTCTTCCCCTGGTAAGCCCGCTCGATCGATAAGGAAAGTCACATCACTATCAAGTCTAGCAACGTCATGGCTAATTTCATCATAGCTACGTTGTAAGAAGGTACTATAGATATTGTAATAAGCATGGATATCTTTATTTAAGCCAACTGCCGCGGCAAAAACCGCACCATGTTCTTCAGAAATACCAACATCAAATACACGGTCAGGATATTTTTCTAATAAATCATCAACGCATGAACCCACCATTGTGGCTGGGTTAATTAAGACCATACGTTCATCAACTTTTAATCGATCTTTTAATAATTGAGCGTAGATTTGTGACCAACTAAGATAATATGGGTTTCTTTCTTTAAGTGGCTTACCAGTTTCAATATCAAATGGGCCCACACCATGCCAGTTACCAACATAGTCTTCTTCTGCGTATTTATATCCATGTCCTTTTTGTGTGGTGACATGGACAACGACTGAGCTAGGTGCGTTCTTCGCATAGTTAAAGGCTTTCTCTAATTGTTTAATATCATGGCCATCAACATTAGAAATGAAATATAAACCCATTTCAGTAAAGAAGTTCTTTCTTAATAAGAGTTTCTTAAATTGACGTTTAATCCAACTAGTTAAGTGATAGAACCATCTAGTTAAGAAAGTCTTCTTTAAAAATCTTTGATAACGGCTTTTACTTCTTAAATAGCCTTTAGATAATCTGAACTTTTCAAAATAACGGTGTAATAAACCACGTGATTCACTAATGCTACGGTTGTTATCGTTAATGATGATAATGATTTTATGATCAAAGTTAGCGAGGTTATTAAGACCTTCAAAAGCCACTCCATTGGCTAAAGAAGAATCACCAATAACAGCGATAACTTCATAATTCTCTTTGTTTAGGTCACGATGAAGCGCTAAACCCATCGCAGCGCTTATAGATGTAGAAGAGTGTCCTGCTTCATATGGATCATATTCTGATTCACTTCTTTTTTGGAAACCAGATACACCATCACTCTTTCTTAGATTTTCTAAACTTCTACCAGAAAGAATCTTATGAGCGTAGCTTTGATGACCAACGTCAAAGATGACTTTATCTTTTGGTAAATCAAAGTAATGATGGATGGCTACAGTTAAATCAGTAGCTCCTAAAGAACTAGAAAGGTGACCTCCGTTTTTAGCGCAGCTAGCGATAATATTCTTTCTTATCTCTTCGCTGAGGAGATCTAATTCTTCCCATCTTAATCCTTTGATATCACTAGGATTGAATGGTTGATTTAAGTCAAATGTTCTTAATTCTTTCTTCTTCATTTGTGCATTTATTTAATCATATTACGCGTATAATCGCAAAAAGTTAGTGGTTTTCTTTCTTCTTTGCTTGGTGTTTTAAAACTAAGGCAAGAATCAATACTGTAATACCTAAACCAATGACATATCCACCTGTATCGATTAAAACATCAACGAATTCCCCACTTCTTCCTGGGACATTCAATTGAATGATTTCCGTTAGTACCGCTAAAAGGAAACCAAATAGGAAAGAGATACCAATACCTAATCCTTTTGTGTACCATTTAGTGTCCTTAATTACAAAATAAGTGGCAAAGGAAGAGAAGATACCACTGAGAGTAAATAAACCAAAGTGACCAAAGGCTTTTCTAATAAGGGTGGCAAATTGGTCATGGTTAGCTTCTGTAATAGTGTTAGGTCTTACTGTATTAACGACTTCTTCACTCACTTCCACAACTCCTTCAGAGGCATTAGAGCTTTGCATGCCGTTTAAACAAGCATGATAAATAATATAAGCGTTAATTGCTACCGCTAGTACGATGAATGTTATCAGTAATATCAAATCTTTTCTGCTCTTTTTCATGTAACCATATAGATTAGCACAATTATTATGTATTAAACAAGTTGCGCATTTTGTTTTGCGCAGTTATAATTGAATTATGGAAAATGAATTAAGGCTAAAAAGAAAACAACTTGGTTTAACCCAAACACAGATGGCGAAAATATGTGGTGTTTCACGTCGTACTTATCAAACCTATGAAGAAACGAACTTGAAGAATGAAACATATAATAGCTTATTAACTCAACTGAATGAGGTTTGTGATGTTGAAGGAAAACGCTACATTTTAAGCACTAAGCTAATTAAAACATACTGCAATTATGTGTTTTCAAAATATCCAGAGGTAAAATGCGCCTATTTGTATGGTAGTTACGCAAGGGGGGAAGCTACTGGAGAAAGTGGTGTTGATATTTTAGTGGTTTGTCCTGCTATGGGATTACGTTTTTATAAAATGGCTAGCGATTTAGAAAAACTGCTATTCAAAAAAGTTGATCTTCAAACACACAGACAAATTGGCGATAATGCTGATTTCCTAGAGAATCTTCTTAAAGAAGGAATAAAAATATACGACAAAAAGAACAATCCTAAAAGAAAATTTGAAGAAGATAAATAATTAGTTATCCAAGAACTCTTTCACTACTTTTTGATAACGATTATAATCCGTTAACGCTGATGCACCATGATCAGCGTTTTTAAATAACTCATATCTTATTTTATGAGGGTAGGTATCCGCTAATTTCTTAGATATGGTATATGGAATAACATGATCCTTATCACCATGCATGATAAGTATTTTGTTATCACTATTCTTAATGGAGTTATACGCTGATGTTTTATTTAAGCTTTCATGAGCGAATATATGGCTAGTTAAATTAAGAAGTGGATAAAAGATAAAAACTGGTAAATGTATTGACTTAATTGTGCTCGCTAATATCTCCTTAGGGGATGCATATGGACAATCTGCGATAATCTTAATATTTTTATCAATCTTATCTGAGATATTTAAGACTGTATGTCCGCCCATAGAAACACCCACTAGTAAGATTTCATGATCAATAAATCTCTCTTTAACGTAATCTAACCAAGATAGGAGATCTTTACTTTCTCTTGCGCCAAAAGTAATGACATGACCTTCTGATAAACCATGCGCTCTTTCATCAATAGCTAATACTTTATAGCCTTCTTCAAAGAGTATTTTACTAATTGCATTAAAGTCACGATAAACTGTGCCTTTATAACCATGTAATAAGATAGCGATCTTCTTTGATTCTTTATTATCAAATAGCCTCGCGTGCAATTTTAACTTATCAAATGAAGTGATATAGACATCCTCATATGGTCTGTTCATAAAAGAAAGGATGTTAGCTTTCATATCTTCAGAATAGTTATTAAAGTTTTTAGAACTCACTAAAGTGGAGTCACTTATTTGTCCTTTTCGTGGTGAAAAGAAGATTAAACGATACATCGTAATAACCGCGAGGATAATGAATAATAAGATAAAACCTAAGACGCCTAAAGCGATATATAAACCAATCATGATTTAAATATAGCATAATATTTTTAAGATTTTTTATTAAAATGCTTGACAGTCCTTTAAAAAGGACTAATATATTGTATTCACTTGAGGAATACCTCGTCCCAAGCAAGACGTAAAAAGGCTAAAAGAAAAGAGGTATTCCGATGATGAATAAGTACACATTAGAAGCCGTCGTAGATGGAAGATTCATTCAATTCCGCCAAAAGTTTAACACCAGAACTAAAGCTATTGATTACATCTTCAATTACTACAGTAGACATGGCCTAGTCGATCTTAGAATCAACGATGAATATTTCATCGGTAATAACAAGCATGATATTGCTTATGTCTATGACTACGATAATCGCTTCAGAATCGCTAGAGCATAATATGCTCCACAATGAATAACAGTCACCACTTAAGTGCTAGAGAGGTGACTGTTTTATTTTTCTATTCTTTTTGACTTATTAAATATTGGTTCGTAAATATTCTCTTTAGGATCAACATCCGCGAGTAAACATACTGCGTGATGCATTCTTTTAGTTAAATCAATACGTTGTTCACCTTCGCCCAAGTTATCATCCTTATATAAAGGTTCACCAATAGTTAAAGTAATCGCTACTTCTTGTTTAAATATATGACGTCTAATCCAACTTGGTTTTCTAAAAGCAAAGCCGATTGGTAATATTGGTTTATTAAGTCGGCATGCTAATGAGGCAGCACCTGTATGAAATGGTCTAATATATGGATAACATTCCCACATACTACCTTCAGCGTATATTTGAAGGAATCCTCCATCATTTAAATATTGTTCCACTGCTTTATTACAGGCTACTTTACCACCTAAATCACCATCAGGGATAGGAATACCACCCACTAATCTCACTAAGGTACCACTTTCCCCTCTCACATTAGGGGCCCACACTAATACTCTTGGTTTTCTTGGTCTTATAGCCTTCATCACTGCGATATAATCCCACATATGGATATGATTAGAGACCGTAATCGCACCATTAGCTAATTCATCCTTATATTTTTTTAAGTTCTTTCTACCTTTAATTCTTAGTCCCATATAGATTGGACAAATAGGAAAAACAATTAAGTTAAGTAATACACGTACCCACCATTTTTTAAATCTAAAGGCTCTAGAATTATCAATATATGGGTAGTTTTCATCAAAAACCGCCCCATTATTCTTTTTTACCACTAAATAATGTTGGTCTGTAAAATCTGGATACTTATATCTAGTTGAATGAGGATTATACATCTTCTATATTTTAGTATCTTATTTTGAAATAGTCCAAATAGGCTTTAACGGTATCTTGACCATCTAAGCAAATATCCATTAGCCAAGCACGATCACTATTCCAGTTTTTCAATCCACGATAATAAAAGTCTTTTTTGCTATCAAGAATGATAAATGGTACGATGCCATTTTTAAGACATTCTTTAAAAGCGATTAGACGTCCTACTCTACCATTGCCGTCTTGAAAAGGATGTATCCTTTCGAAATCAACGTGGAATTCAACGATCTCTTCAAACGTATGCTTATCTTTTTTTAGATAGTTTGATAAGAGTTTTTTCATTTCATCCTTAACTTTATCTGGATGAACTGTTTCTCTATCACCTGCTATATTTTCATACAGTTTATAATCACCGACCATAAACCATGTTTTTTTAGAATCCTCAGTATTTGTTTTTAAAATCCTATGAAGTTGTTTGATAAATGTTTCAGATAATTTTCTTTTTGCAAAGTCAATAGCTAAATCAATACAACGAAAGTGATTAATTGTTTCCATAACATCATCTACACTTACCGCACTATCTTGCACGCCAATCGTTTTAGTCTCGTAAATAAATCTAGTTTGGTCGTGGGTAAGTTTAGATCCTTCCATGTGGTTGGAATTATATGTCATTTCGACTTGCAATTTATGATAGATGCCACCTTTAAGACTAGAATCCTTTTCATCTTTCAGAGTATCCAAAAGATTTCTTATTTTTATAGCGTGTCTAATCTGTCTAGCGGGTTTAACAGCATCGATAGGTATCATCCATGTTTTTCCTTCTAAATAAGCACCGACAACACGACCAGAAGCGCAATAATTTCTAGCGCTGCGTTCGGAAACACCCCACTTCTTACTAATTTCATTTATAGTTATGTATTTCATACTTACATTATAACACTTATCGGCAATTTATAGAATGATTTTTAGTGTGATTTTATTATTTATATTTTGCCGATAGATTTCTTTTTATTTCCGCACAAAAAGAAAGAAGCGGACAATTTCCGCTTCCTTCTTTTGAACCGTTGTACCTGTTACCAGATACCCAAGTTAAGCTGCATTCGCTGGTGATGCTTCTTGTTAAAATGCGTTTTGAACTGAGTAGCGCATTAATGGCCAGCTTTTCCAAGTCATTAGCTTTGGAACTGTTATCCTCTTCGTCATGTCCGGTGCCGGGTTTACTCTGCCAAGCTTTAACGCAGATGCCGGTGACTGTCGCCAGTCAGGTGGGATCGTACCGATAATCACCATTTCTGATGATTCTTTGCTAGTGCAACCAGTTAACGACGGTTCTTTAATCCTTCGAGGCTCCATAATCAGTTAATGGAGGTGGTTGACTTATCTAGTCTTAAGCTCTTTAGGCCATTTCTTCACGGAATTTCCATCTGGGTTCTTCCGTTATCATCGCACGTTAGGTTGAGTAATGCGATTTAGGCTTTTCCGTTATGTTTTTCATAACTGGATATTTGTTTTCCCTCTTCGTCTTTGTGTCCGGCGGTGGTTTTACGCTGTTAAGCTCTAACTCAGCTACCACTTTTCAAGTGAGGTTTGCCGTTTGGATTTCCCGAAGGATTTCCAGCCTTTTGCGATCATTAACTGGGAGCTTTAATCCCAGAGCCTTACTATCAACGTCGTTTTAGTGGTGATCGTCTTACTTTTTAAGGCTAAGTTTTCGCCCATTCACTCTCTGTGCCATTACTGACCAGTGAGCTTATTTCAGGTTTTAAGTTGCTTTAGCCTGAATGTGGGGTGTTTGATGGGTTATTGGCCTTCATCTTCCTCTTCGATCTTGTCGGGCGGTGGTCTTACGCTGTCAAACTCTAATTCAGCATCCACTGTAGCAGTGAGGATTTTGCCCTTGATTGGATTGCTCCAACCTGCCAGTACAATCATTGATCTGAGCTTTTTCTTTAATCTCAGAAACGCTTTAGCAACTTAAGTACCTGCGTTGATTGATTTACCTGGTCTTAAGATATATAAGAATCTATCAATTCTTATTATCTTACTCACTCGGTTTCCCGGGTGGGTTATTATAGTATGCGCTTATTTAATTTTTATTGCAACACTTTTTTTAAAATTTTTTTAATTATTTTTTATTTATATTATTTTTCTTTGATATAGTCTTACTTTTTTAATATGAAATTTTTTTATATTTTTTATTATTTATTGTATTTTTATCTATTTTTAATACATTTTTAGACCTTTTTTATTAAATATTTATCTTATTTATATTTTGAGTGCGTGCAGAGGTGGGTGCAGGCGCCTGTCCGCCCGCTTGTGCACCCGCACTTTCTTTTAATATATTTAAACAAAAGAAAAGATCAGCGAACTGACCTTTTCCGTGAGAAAGGAACTTATCACTGAAAACTATTTCAATGTTGCTTGACCCAACGCACTATAGACCAAGCAGCCCTTTGAAGACGTTTTTAGTGTCGTATTGTAACTGGCACTTCCAGATGAGAAAGAAACTGAATGTGACCCAGCACTAACCGTAGTTGAAGAACAAATTGTCTTTGTGACATTTGTGGTACTTGGAGTTTTCTCTGTACCACCAAAGATGATTAATGTGCAGTTTTTAAGAGTAACGCTACCATCGGTGTCTAAAGCCGCTGCACCACCTGATGCACCACTTGCAGATCCTGGACCCTTAACAATAACCACACCACCTGTTTGAGTATATGTGCCATTACTATCGATACCATCGGTATCGCCGTTAGTTGGAACTTCCACATCAAGGAAGCCACCACTGACATTAATTGTAGGGCTAGCTTTACCCTTTGTAGCGTTCATACCATCATCTGTAGCGTAGACGTATGTTTCACCACCTGTAATGTTAATAACATTACCTTCAACACCTTCATAAGATGATTCGACATGTGTTTCGCCACCAGAGATATTGACGATGTTATCAGCGTGAATGCCATCATCACTAGCGTTAAGCACTAAGCTACCACCAGAAATATTGATGTTACCTAATGGAGTTGTACCATTTTCTAAAATGCCATCATTATTAGCGTGAATTGCGTCATCATAGGCTTTGATATTGATATCGCCTGATTTAATGTAGATTTCATTTTCCGCTTTAATGCCTTTTGCGGACACATCAGCACTATTAGAGTTGCCTGAAGCATAATTACCCCAGCTACCGAAGCTAATGTTTTTGCTACTAACTGAGATAGTGACCATATCATAAGCTTCATTAAAGGCTTTTGCGTCACTAACAGCGTTATAACTATCTGTGTTAAATGATGTGACGTTACTACCTTGGAAACGATATAAAGTAAAGCTTGTGGCACCACTTGGTTTAGCAATTTGATAGATATGGTATGTGCTTGATCCACCTGGACCACCATGACCACCACCGCCTGGGAAACCACCTTGGCCACCACTAGATTGTGTACCTTTATAACTAGCAGCGTACCATTGTCCGTTTATTAAAGCGGCGTATGTATAACCACCATTGGAATAAACAGAAGCACTCATTCTTAAATAGAAGTTAGAAGTACTTGTTTCCACTACGGAACCAGTATAGGAAGAATACTTATTTGTTTTAATATTCATGCTGATTGGAGCTTCACTATCTAACTCTTCGACAACAACATCATGCGCAGCTTGTAAAGCATCGCTCCAAGAGTTAATTGTGATATTGCCACCATTTATGGTGACATCACCTTTTTGATTACCTTTAGAGGAGATATCACTATTCTCTGTGTGCATAGCGTCACCACCACATGAGAGGTTTAATGTACCACTTGTAATAGTGACACTATCGTTACCTCTAATCGCATGGTTAACTGCGGTAACACTTAATGTTTGTTTTTGGACTTTAACATCGTCTTTACCATGTATGCCATTTAGATATCCAGCATTGATATTTAAGATGCCTGTACCTTTAAGTTTAAGGTCACCATTATTAACAAAAATTGCACCCTTACCTTGACCTGGTTGATCAGTCACATAGGCGGCACGGGTATCCTTTATGTTATTAGTTGTGCTCTTTTTAGCCGATATTTCAATAGTGTCACAATCTTCAACGTAGATTGGACTGTTTTCACTATTTTCTAAAGTTACACCATTGAGTTCTAAGATAATGGTTTTATCAGGAACATTAACATAGATTTGCTTATAGTTTTTGCTAACCGAGAAAGTATATTCATCTTTGCTAGAATCATATGTTCCTTCATTTAAATTAGCAGTCGTAATTTGATAGATGTTAGTGTCACTAGTATCTGGCACATAAGGAGTTTCTTCCTCTTCATTGATGACTGTTAATGCACAGGTTGCTGTGTAGCCACCTTCTTTAGTGGTTACAGTGATATTTGTGGTGCCCGCTTTAAGGGCATTAATTGTGCCATCTTTAACAGTGGCGACACTTGTGTCGCTTGAAGACCAAGAGACTTCTTTATTAGAGGCATTCTCCGGTTCGATAACTGCGCTTAATGTAGCGCTTTTACCAACGTACATTGTGAGTTTTTCATAATTAAGAGAAACACCAGAGACTGTTCCAGTATTTTGTTGAGTGCTATTTGAATTGTTGTTTTGATTATTACCGTTATTACACGCGGCTATAGATAAGGCAAATAAGGCGAGAGGTAATAATATTAAACTTTTCTTCATAATGATTTCTCCTCTCCGACGAATGGAAGAATGGAGATTTCTAAATTGCCATTCTTCACTCTTAATTCATCAATAAATTCTTTTTCATCTTTAATGTCTTTAAACTCAATGCGATAAGAGAGTCTAAATAAAGATCCCATCGCTGTGGTTTTAACTTCCACGAGCTCATTACTTTTTAAATAATTAGCGAATGTATCATTGAATACATCGTTATATTCTAATGTTTCAGGAATAGTTATTTTTAATAACTTTTCACCGTTAAATCTCTTATTAGAGAAGAGATGGGTGGATGTTAATAGCAAATATAGACCAGCGACCACTACCGCGAATATCGCGGCTAAAGCAACATAACCTAAGCCACAGATTAATCCAGTAGCGATACCAGCGAATAAAAGAAGTAATTCTTCCGCTTTAGCGTTTTGACTTCTAAATCTAATAAGACCTAAGGCCACTGCAATTGTGGCGATTCTTACTGCACCAGAAGATGTATTATCTAAAAAGATAGAAACCATAGAGACAACTGCAGCAACGATCATTGGCATAATCGCAGAAGTAATAAAGAAACTTTTAGTGCCTCTTAGCTTTAAAGAGACTAAGAAAGTGAAAACACAGCTAATAAGGAAAGCGATCGCAATAATGATTAAAGCGATAACTACTTTATCCATCTTTTCACCTAATAAATTAAACAGTGAGTTCATGTGATTTCTTCCTTTCGTTAATAATATTGTTAATATTCATAATCTTTGTGTAAGCGGTACCAACTTTAGAGAAGGTAGTTTTATATATCTTTCCTTTGGAAAGAATATTAGCTAACCACAAAGGCATTTCTTGTTGCACTTTAATTTCTAAGATGGCTTCTCCAGGATTTAATAAAGGAGTGCCATCCATTGAAGTATGAAGATTAAGGTCATAGGCTCTATATCGAGGATTTTCATCGATTGTTAAACGAATATCTCCAACGATTTCTTTATATGATGTACGGTCATAGGCAATCATGATTTTAGGTTCTAAAGCTTGATAGAGGTTTCTAAAATAAACCATCTCTTTAGCGATTTGACCTTCACTAATATCGTCTAGTTGATAATTTAAGAATCTAGAGACTTCATCTTCTGAAGTTTCGACACGTCTTTTATAAACAACACCTTCACATTTTCTTTTGATTTCTAAATATGCGGGTTTACCGTTTTTAATAAGACCATAGCTTCTTAAACGGATCTTCTCCTTATAAGAGGGTTTTTCAATGGACCTTCTTATAAGGCGATAATCAGGAGTGTCGTAATAAATGGAGGCAATTGATGTCTTGCCGTATTGGTCTATAACCATATGGTCTTTTAAAGCATCCTTAAGTAATACTAGCTGTTCCTTAGTAAGGATGAACTTCATTTCATAACGTTTCATCACAGTAATAACTTCCATATATTTGACCCCCTTTCCGTTATGACAAAAGAGATATGAAAGAATTTATAAAGTACCTCTATTGTCAGTTTCATATTAAAAAAACAAACTTAAACGAAGTTAAAATCAAAAATCTTTTTCGCTAGTTTGTTTTTTAGAAGGAAATATTGAAGTAAATTTTGTTGTCTTTAATAGAAACGTTAATCTTGCCTTTATGTAGTTCTACGATCTCTTTTGCGATACTTAAACCGATACCAGAGCCTTCCTTTTTGCTATTTCTTGGGCTACGGTAGAATCTTTCGAAGAGTTGATTAACATCCACTTCTTTATCATCTGTATCGTTAGAGAATAAGATTTCTAATTTGTTTTTATTAGTCTTTTTAAGATTGAAAATAATTTCACCTTCAGGGGTTGTATATTTAAGTGCGTTATCTAAGAAGATATAGAATAATTCATTAATTAAATATTTATTCGCGCGCACTTCAATATCTTCATCAATATCACTCTTAAATTTGAATCCTGATTTCTCGTATGTTGGTAAGAAAGCATCCACGGATTCTTTCGCTAATTGGGAAATAGAGAAAACACTAAATGGATAGTTTTGTAAATTAGCCTCATCTAGTTTAGAAAGAGTGACTAATTGATTAGTCATCATGGTTAATCTTCTCACTTGATCCGCAATAGAATCAGTCCATTCATTTTCACCATGGTCCATTTTCAAGATTTCTACATCAGTATTAATAATGGTTAAAGGCGTTTTAAGCTCATGAGAAGCATTAGTGATAAAGGCTTTTTGTTTACGATATGATTCTTCACTAGTTCTAAAGACAAAGTGCGAAGAAACAATAATTAGCGCAGCGATAATCGAATAACTAACTAAAGCGATAATAATAGAAGTTGCTAACCAGTTATTTAAATAGTTTCTACTTTCAGTAGTATCCACGAACACCACATATGTCGCGGTAAATGGTACTTCTTCATCCACAAGCTCGTAATCCATTCTATAACCAGTATTATTCCATGAAGCAGAATAGTAGCGTTGTTTCGCAGTATCAGTTTTAGTGTCTACCTTATAGGAATAGTTGCCAATTTTACCTTTTATTTTCTTGCTCGCCAAGACATCAATAGCCATTTGTTGATCAGCTTCTTTATCTGTGGAAATCATATGGAAATAGGTATATTCCACAGAACCATCAGTATTAAAAACAGTAATAAAATATTGACCACGTGGATCGTCTTTGCTTGGATCAGACACTGTGAAATGGAATTCACTTGGCTTTTCTGGTGGTTCTTGTCCTTGACCTTCTCCACCTTGTTGTCCTGGTTGTCCAGGCTGCCCTGGTTGACCACCCCAACCACCTTGTCCTTGACCTTGACCTTGAGTTGTATAATCAAAAGAGTTTTGTTTCACTAATGATTCACGTTCTCTTTCTTCAACTTGATCTAAAAGAGTAGCGGTATCGCGTTCCGCTTTCACGTAGTTAGATATATTAATGGCCGCGATAGTCGCGGCTAAAACTAAGAAAATGGAAAATAACGCACTTAGTATAAAGCGGAGCCTTAATTTCTTAATCATTTTGATACTCCAAATAGTAGCCTTGATAACGAATTGATTTAATCTTCACATTAGATTTAATCTTTTCGATTTTCTTTCTTAAGTAAGAAATAAAGACCCAAACATTTTCACTTGTGGAATATGATTCAATATCCCAAGCATTTTTAGATATGGTTTCTAAAGAAACAACATTACCTTTAGCTTTCATTAATAAGGTCATGATTTGCATTTCTTTATTCATCAATGTGACTTTATCATCTTTCGTGGATAACACTAGTGTATTGATATCGAGTTCTAAATCCCCAAACGAAAGCACTTCCGCTTCATCATAAGCGGGTTTACGACGGAGTAACGCTCTGATACGAGCGAGAAGTTCGTCCACCACAAATGGTTTTGGTAAATAATCATCTGCGCCTAAATCTAAACCAGTAATCTTATCTTCAGTTGTGCTTTTTGCAGTCAGCATAATAATTGGAGTATTAATCTTTTTACTTCTTGCTCGCTTAAGTACTTCTAAACCATTAACTTTAGGTAACATGATGTCTAAGATGATGACATCGTATTTATATTGATCAAGGAAGATTAAAGCTTCTTCACCATCAAAAGCACTGTCCACAACGAATGAGTTACGTTTCAAAACAGTTGAGAGTGCTTTATTGAGCTGTAAAGAATCTTCCACTAAAAGTAATTTCATACTTAAACAATGAATATATAACCTTAAATAAACCTTAAATGGCCCATTTTAGAAGAGAGCGGATATGATTTTAAGGACAGAACAGATACTTTTCTTAATACCTCTGAATCTGTAGTTTTGAGGAACGCGTTTGCTCTTTTTAATCATCTCTTCAAAGTCTTCTGCAATTTCGTTCATGCAGTTACATTTATAAAGTATCGCACCACACTCAAAGTGATGCACAAGGCTCCTAAAATCGAAATTAATTGTACCTACAAAGCCTAATTCATTATCCGCTAAAACGGTCTTCATATGATTAAATCCAGGGGTATAGGTGTAGATTCTAACACCAGCATCTAATAAGAACTTAAAGTTAGATTTAGCCATCCAATAAGCAAGTCTCTTATCAGGAATACCTGGCACAATAAGATTTACTTCTACACCTCTAAGAGCGGCATTTCTCATCGCATCTAATAAACTATAAGTTGGGATTAAATATGGTGTGGAAATATAAACCTTCTCTTTCGCATAGTTAAGGATATTGATATATGTTTGTTCACCAATAAGAGCGTTATCAATACCACCAGGACCATCACCAAATGGCATCACATAGCCTTCATCTTCATATTCTGGATAATCATAATCTAAATATTTATTGAAGTTACTAACCCAACCACAACATAAATTGAAGTTTTGAAGGAAGATAACTAATAAGTTATTAATTGCACTACCTTCAATCTTCACCATCGTATCTTTCCAATAGCCAAATCTTTTAATTTCATTAGCGTATTCATCAGCAAGGTTCATACCACCAGTAAAGGCCATCTTATGGTCAATGATGACAATCTTTCTATGATCACGGTTATTATAAACACCAGAAAGGATTGGTCTAAATGGATGGAACTTATAACATTGAATACCATATTGTTTTAAGATTTTTGGTGTTTTTGGGGAGATAGTGCCACTACAACCCATATCATCATAAACAATACGTACATCAACACCCTCCTGCGCCTTTTGGATTAAAATCTCCTTCACAGCGTCCCATTCTTTACCATCAGTAATGATAAAAAATTCCATGAAGATGAATTCTTCCGCTAGCTTTAATGATTCAATTAATTCTGGGAAGAACTCTTCACCAGTTTTATAGTAAGTGACTCTATTGCCTTTATGAGCACCTAGTTTGGTCACGCTTTTAACATATTTAAAAGTACCATATGCCCTATCTAGTTCTTCACCAACTTGTGATATCTCGTTTTTGCTAAGTTTGAAATATGAACGATAGGCATTAACAGTGGCACCGACGATAAGCTTATCTCTTTTGTTTAAACCATGATTACCAAAGATTAAGAAAATCATAGATGTGAAGAATGGTAATAGAAGCATACCCACAATCCAAGGAATCTTGAATTCTGGATCTTCTGGTTTATTAACAATTTTAAAGAAGATAATAACTGCGACAATAAAGACAATTGCCCTCAAAAGCAAATAAACAAGCATGACGACAAGTTGGACATTTTCATTTGCCTCACCAAGAATGACTTCTAAGTAATTCTCAAGGAAGAACTGAATAAAAATAAAGACCGCTAGTTCTAATAAAAGTATGATTAGAACAATGAAATAGCCAGAAAATAGGTTTCGAAAAAACTTCTTCATATTTCGTCCTCCCTGTATGATTGTTAGTTATATATTAGCACGTATTGTGCTATTTTTCATTCTTATCTATTGCATTACTATGTAAAAGGTCTATGATACTCACTTGTATGATTGCCACGATTGTCATTAGCGTTATTACGTTTCTAGGAATCACATTATCCACTCTACTCTTCCCAAGAATTAAGCTAGGGAAGATTACTTTAGATACATATTGGATTGTTGCTATTATTGGAGCGCTTGTCTTAGTCATTGCGCAGTTATGTCCAATTGGAGAAATTAAAAACTCTTGGACAAGTAGCGCTGCTATTAATCCACTGAAGATATTAGTTTTATTCTTCTCTATGACTATACTTTCCATCTTTTTAGATGAAGTTGGTCTATTTAAATATCTTGCTTCTTTAGCGGTTTCTAAAGCTAAGAATAGTCAATTAACTTTATTCTTTGCGTTATATTTTTTAGTCTCTTTCTTAACAGTATTCACGTCTAACGATATTGTGATACTAACTTTCACACCATTTATTTGCTTCTTCTGTAAGAGAACTAAGATTTCACCTTTACCATTTTTAATCGCGGAATTTACCGCGGCTAATACATGGTCAATGATGTTTATTATTGGTAACCCTACGAATATCTATTTAGCCACAAGCGCGAATATTAACTTTATTGAATACTTTAAGGTCATGGCTATACCAACCTTATGTGCGGGTTTTATTGAACTATTATTAATTCGTTTCTTATTCTATAAGCAACTCAAACAACCACTTAGTGCAGAAGATTGTTCGGTTGAACATATCGAAAGTAAATTAGACCTTATTATTGGTGTGGTACATTTAGGAGCTTGTTTAATATTCTTAATTATTTCCCCATATATTGGTTTAGATATGTGGCTCATCTCATTAATATGTGCTTCTTCATTATTAGTGTTTATTATCATCACTAGATTAATTAGAAAATCTGGATGGCATTTCTTAACAAATTCATTAAAGAGATTACCTTATCAATTGATCCCGTTTGTTTTATCAATGTCGATTGTGGTCATTGCTCTCCACTATCAAGGAATCGCTGGTAAAATTGGTGAATTATTAATGCCCGTCTCGCCTATTTTAGGATATGGTGCATCTTCATTTATCGGGGCGAATTTACTTAATAACATCCCAATGTCAATCTTATTTGCGGATATCCCAGTGGGCTTAGAAAGCGCTTCTTATTATCAAGCAATATACGCGACTATCATTGGCAGTAATATCGGTGCGTTCTTAACACCAGTTGGCGCTCTTGCGGGTATCATGTTTGAAAACCTCTTAACTAAATACGATGTTAAATATACTTTTAAACAATTTGTAAAATACGGAGTGATTATCTCCGTCCCTGTTATCGCTACTGCATTAGCGGTCTTGTTTATCGTGCTTTAAGCTTCGTAGTTCTTAAAACGTTTAAACATATAGAAAGGCACCATTAACATAGCTACCGCTGTGATAAGTGGGAAGTAGTTATTTATTAATCCCATAAACGGAATGCCTTGATACTTAAGTATCACTTTATATAAAAATTCTTCAATAATAACAGCGTCCGCAATTTTCTAGAATTTTCCAGTTTTTTGCGTTTTTTTATAACATTGGCAAAAAGAATTGCTTAGCAATTAATTAAAAATACGTTCTAATCACTATTTATATTGAGAAGAATATAACTCGTAATAGAATCCACGTTGTTTCATTAAATCAACATGGTTACCTGTTTCTACAATCTTACCATCTCTCATGACGATAATGATATCTGCTTTCTCAATTGTCGATAATCTATGAGCGATAACAATAGATGTTTTCTCTTTCATCATTAAATCAAAAGCGTCTGTAATGAGCTTCTCACTACGCGTATCAATATTAGAGGTTGCTTCATCTAAAATAACTAGTTCTGGATTTAAAAGCATAATTCTAGCAATCGCGATCATTTGCCTTTGACCTTCAGATAAACCGTGCTTATTACTAACTTCAGTTAAATAACCATTAGGTAAGGTATTAATAAAGATATCAGCGTGAGCTTTCTTTGCCGCTTCTCTTACTTCTTTTTGTGTAGCGTCTTTTTTAAAGTAACGGATATTGTCTAAAATTGTACCTTTAAAAATCCAGGTATCTTGAAGAACCATACCCACTTTATTCCTTAATGATTCTTTTCTAATTTCTTCATATGGTTTTTTGTTAATTAAGATAGAACCACTATTAGGATCATAGAATCTCATCAATAAATTAATTAAAGTAGTTTTGCCTGCGCCTGTAGGACCAACGATGGCAACTTTTTGTCCTTTAGATATCTTTAAACTAAAGTTTTTAATTAATGATTTATTTTCATCATAAGAGAAAGACATCTTCTTAAATTCAATGCTCTTAATCTCTTTGATTTGGTCTTTGCCTTTATCTTCATCATCCACGATATTTAAGAAATCATTAATACGTTTAAATGATGCTTTAGCGTTTTCAAATTCCGCGACAACATTACTCACTTCATTGAATGGTTTTGAGTATTGATTTGTGTAACTTAAGAAGCTAGATAAACGACCAATAGACATGACTGCAGCAACGCT
>JBGUGI010000151.1:0-2041 GCA_045111495.1 Bacilli bacterium
TAATTGTTGCAGCGGCGTATTACTTCTTGTTTGCCTTATTTATCGGCTCGTTTAAAATGCCAGCCTATAGTTACATTATTATCGGCGCTGGCACGGGTGTGGTGATATTTGGTAAAGTATTGTACGTAATTATTGCGTTATCAACTGGGATTTAGTCCCAGTTTTTTTTATAGTCTTGCTAAAACCATATCCATGATTTCTTTAAAAGAACCATGTTTATATTGATTGACATCAACGTTATCAGGATTAAGCAAACAATCAGTAATGAGATAGGTATCAATGCCTAATGTTAAGGCGACCGTATCTTCTCTAGCGTCATTACCAATCATTAAGCATTCTTCTCCTTTGAGATTAAGCTTCTTTAATATTTCTTCGTAGTATTTTGGATTTGGCTTACAGAAAGAAGAATTCTCATAAGCAGTAATGTATTTAAAGTCATCTGGATCTAATCCCGCCCATCTGATTCTTGCTTTAGTGGCGACGATTGGAAAGATTGGATTAGAAGCGATAATTAGTTCATATCCCTTCTCTTTTAAGACTTTAATGAATTCTTTCGCCAGTGGTTGAAAGCCACATGTATGACCTAAAGTAGGGAAGATAGTGTCGTAAAATTCCACAAAGTTTTGCTTATTTTCTTCTAATCGATCTGGATGTACTTCAATGAAAGATTTCCAGAACAATTGTTCATTGGTCATACTTCCATCGTTTTTGACCATTGCTTTAGTGCCGTACCAAATGACTTTTAAAAGCTCATCTAATGTATAGCCTAAATAGGCAATCTTTTTATAGATTGCACCGAAGTAAATTTTCTTAAAATACTCCTCATCCATAGGGAGTAATGTTCCGTCTAAATCAAATAAAATTGTCTTAATCATGACAAGATTATTCCATTATTATTATCGTTTGTCATCACAAAAAATATTTTTGTGTTACAATATGTAGCCGTATGACTTGGGAATTATTCTTAGACATCTTATTAGACTCACTTAAAGACAGTATCCTTGTCTTCGCTTTCGTGTTCTTATTCCATGTCATTTTATCTTTTATTGAAACACCAGTTTCTAACTTCTTAATTAAAAGAAAGAAGACTTCTCCAATCTTTGGCGCTTTATTCGGTTTAATCCCTCAATGTGGCACAAGTGTGGTTGGCGCGGAATTATATATTAAGAAATATATTACCGTTGGTACATTAATCGCTGTCTTCTTAAGCTGTAGTGACGAAGCTTTATTAGTCCTTCTAGGAGCGTGGAATAATAAGACCTTAATGATCTTCCCATTAATTGGCTTAAAACTAGTGACTGGTATTGTTTTTGGTCTATTAATTGATTTCATTATTAGAAAGCAAAAGATTATTGAAGTAGACCATGTGGAAGAAGAACATGAATGCCATACTCATCATCATGAAAATACACCCGCTCACGCGCACCTTATTCACCCATTAATCCATTCATTAAAAGTCTTTGTTTATATATTTATTATCAATCTAGCGTTAGGCACATTAATTGGCTTTATTGGAGAAGATAATTTCTCTAACTTTATGACCACGAACCGTTATTTAGCGCCTTTATTTAGTGCGATTATTGGTTTAATCCCTAACTGTGCTTCTAGTTTATTAATTACTGAATTATTTGTTGAAAGTCACTTATCATTTGGTGCTTTATTCGCAGGTTTATTAGTGAATTCTGGCTTAGGTCTCATGGTGCTCTTAAAAGAGAAATCCATGATTAAGAAGACACTCTTAATTGTTGTAACTTGCTTTGTAATTGCCGTGGCTTTAGGCTATTTGACTTGTTTAATCGTGGGATTTTAGTCTTTGACTAACTGAACACTATATGAACAGTCATTCATTTTTTAATTGCAAATATGAACAAACATTCATATAATAATCACGGTGATGAAATATGAAAGACGTTAAATTTACGACAATTAAGAAAATGGAAAGCCTCCTAGAAACAGCCTCAGATGCGACAAGATTAAAAATCATGTTTGCTCTTCTCGATGATGATGAATGCGAATGTGAAGAGTGCAACTGTGGTGTTTG
>JBGUGI010000152.1:0-5249 GCA_045111495.1 Bacilli bacterium
AGAGTAAATCCATTTGTCAAATAATGAATATTTGATATAATATTCAAGGAATTTTATTGAAAGGAAAGTTAAATTATATGGTTAATGTTACAGAATTAAGACCAGGCAACTATTTCATTGATGAAAACAATTTATACCAAGTTTTAGATATTTTATTAAATAAAACTGCGATGAGAAAGATGGTTGCTAAAGTCAAAGTTAAAAACGTCCGTACAGGTACAATTAACGAATTAGCCCGTAACTCTGGTTACATGGTTGAAAATGTTCGTTTAGACAAAAGACAAATGCAATATCTCTATGACAGCGGCGATTTCTTTGTCTTCATGGATCAAGAAACTTATGAACAAGTTGAAATCCCAGCAGAACGTCTCCAATGGGAAAAACAATTCTTAAAAGGTGACGAAGTTGTGGAAATCACTTCCTATGATGGCGAAATCCTCGGTGTTAACTTACCTGCTAAAGTCACATTAAAGATTACACAATGTGATCCAGGCGTCAGAGGCGACACAGTCAACAAACCAACAAAACCAGCTACATTAGAAACAGGTTTAGTGGTTAGAGTTCCATTATTCATCGAAGAAGGCGAAGAAGTTCTCGTTCGTACAGATACTGGCGAATACGACGGCAGAGCCTAATAGGTGGATTGAACTATGTTTGAAATCCAAATCTGGCAATTCATTCTTTGGATTGTCTTAGCCATTATTGGTGGTGCAGTTGTGGGTTTCTTTGTAACCCGCTACATTTTCCAAAAACAACTCAGAGAAAATCCTCCTGTTAGTGAAAAGATGATTCGCGCGATGTTTAGAAGCATGGGTAGAACCCCAAGCGAAAAACAAATCCGTGAAATCATGAGAAACATGAATCAAGGAAAATAAAGACACTCTTAAGAGTGTTTTTATTATGCCTAAAAATGGTGTTTTAGGCTTTTAGGACCTTGAAAAGCAATTTGTTGACTTGTAATCTTAACTTATGAAACAAATCCTTAAGAAAGTTCCTATATTATTCCTTATATCTTTTTCTTTAATAGGTTGTACCTCAAAAGAACAAAGACTTTTAAAGGATGTAGAAAAGCATTCTGGTATCAAATATTTAACTACCTCTAAGATTTTATTCTCGTATTCAAAGATTACTGGCTTTGAAGATCGAGCGGGTCCTGTTTATTATGTCTTGGATTACACAAACTCTGATAAGAAAGATGAATTTGTTAGTCTATACTTTAAAAACAATTCAGGCAAGAATAGTGACTTTGAAACGAAAGTGGATGAATTTATCGAGGAAGAAATCCTTGGTGCTTATAGCTCATTCGATAACCAATTTAAGCTAGATTTTGATAAGCCATATTCCTATTATTCTAGCGATAAATTGTTCCTTATTTATTATCAAGAAACAAGCACAGCTTACTTCTTATATCATCTTTGGATTCCATAGAATATAAGCCCATTAATTAAGACAAAAATAAAAGCACTCGGTTATGAGTGCTTTTGTCTATAATAACAAAGTTATTAACTCTACTAATTAATTACTTACTTTTTACTTTCATCCAAGTGATTTGTCTTTCGGTTCCCGCTTTAATTCTACCGATGTTTGTGCGGTGTCTGATGGTCAAAACAATGGCGATGATTGTCATTAAAATTGCATAGACATAATTGCAGTAAAGAAGCGGCCCCCAGTTAACAAAGAATTGCCAATAAGTACCCACTGGAATGACTTTGAGTAAGAGAAGAATTGCCCAAATCCATGTCACTAATGCATTGATCCAAGAAGTAATGATGCTCGCTAAAGATACATAGCCAGTTCTTTTTAATGTGAAATAGTAAGAAAGAGCACCGATAACACCAAAGGTCCAGGAGGTAGTTAAGGTGATACCGACCATACATGAGGCGGCTTTGCCGCCTTTGAATCCGATGAAGCAAGGATAAATACCACCAAGCATCGCACCAATAACAGCTACCCAATAAACTGGCCATTGAATCATAAAGCCATCAACTTCGCCAGCATACATAGCAGAAGCACTTGGTAATAATGGTAAACCATTATTAAATGGAACGAATGTTAAGATCGCCCAACAAATATAAAGTGGGGAAATGGTTTTAAATACATCAAAGAAGAAAACGATAAGGAAGTACTTTTTACCCCATAAGCGACCACAGTTAGTGGCGCCTGGATTATGTGAACCATATTCACGTGGATCTTGTTTAAAAACCATTTTTCCTAATGGAATAGAGATGTTCGCGCTGCCCATAAGGTAACCAATTAGCAAACAAATCACTGGTACCAATATATTTACAAATATATTCATTTTTGTACCTCCAAATCGTACTTATTTATTCTACTAAAATGCTTTATATTTGCAACTTAATTTGTATATAATTAAGTCTTGCAAAGGGTAAAAATAGTGTCTGATATCAAAAAAACAACATATACTGCTGATGATATTCATGTGATGAAGGGCCTTGAAGGCGTCCGCAAAAGACCTGCCATGTATATTGGTTCAACCAATAGTGCTGGTCTCCATCACTTAGTGTGGGAAGTAGTCGATAATGCAGTGGATGAAGCCTTATCTGGTTATGGTAAGAAGATTTGTGTCACCATGCATAAAGACGGTTCGATCTCCGTTTTAGATGAAGGTCGTGGTATTCCTGTGGGTATCAATAAAGAGACTGGTCGACCAGCGGTCGAAGTCGTTTTTACTGAGCTTCATGCCGGTGGTAAATTTAATAATGCTGTTTATAAATCCGCAGCTGGTTTACACGGTGTCGGTGCCTCAGTTACTAACGCTTTAAGTGAATGGGTAGACATTAATGTCTATCAAGACGGAAGTATTTATCACCTTAAATTCGAAAATGGTGGTAATCTTGTCGTGCCTTTAGAAGTTGTTGGTACATGTAAAAAGCATGGTACTTTAGTGAGATTCAAACCAGATGCGACTATTTTCTCTACCGTTGAATTTAAATGGGATACAATTGCTAGCCACTTACAAGAAAGTGCCTTCTTAATGAAAGGCGTGGAATTTGTCTTAACTGACGAAAAAACCGGACAAACTCAAAACTTTTTGTATGAAAATGGCTTAGTGGAATATATCAATAACGTCAATATTAATAAACAACCAATGTCCCCTGTGATCAGCTTCTCAGACACAGACGAAGAAACACAAATTGACATTGAAATTGCCTTACAATATTGTAACGAAGATTATAACGAAACTATCTACTCTTACGTTAATAACGTAAGAACAAGAGATGGTGGTACACATCAAACTGGTTTTAGAACAGGTATTGCTAAAGCTGTGAATGATTTCGCTGAACAATACAAGTTAACTAAAGGTAAAAAACTTGAAGGTAGTGATATTAGAGAAGGTTTGACTGCTGTTGTATCATTAAAAATCCCAGAAGCTTTACTTGAATTTGAAGGCCAAACCAAAGGCAAATTAGGTACTCCACAAGCAGTTTCTGTTGTGTCAAATTTCATTTATAATAAGTTTACTTATTATCTTTTAGAAAACAAAGAATTCACACTTAACTTCATCAATAAGTGTGTTGCTTCTCAAAACGCTAGATTAGCCGCTAGAAAAGCTAAAGAAGAAGCGAGAAGCAACAAAAAACCAAAACAAGAAGTCATTTTAAGTGATAAATTAACCCCAGCACAAAGCAAAGAATACGCTAAAAACGAATTATTTATCGTTGAAGGTGATTCCGCTGGTGGTACTGCTAAGAAGGGTAGAGATAGATTACATCAAGCCATCTTACCACTTCGTGGTAAACCACTTAACACAGATTCTATTTCTATGGAGAAATTAGTCCATAACGAAGAAATCGCAACAATCATTAATACCATTGGTGCGGGTTTTGGACAAAACTTTGATTTAGATGATATTAAATATGGCAAAATCATCATCATGACCGATGCTGATACCGATGGTGCGCATATTCAAACGTTATTATTAACGTTCTTCTATCATTATATGCGTCAATTAATCACATCCGGTCACGTATATATTGCTGTTCCACCTCTTTATCGTGTCTACAAAGAAGATGGTAAAAAGGTTGTTCAAGAATACGCTTGGGATGATGATGGCTTGGAACAAGCCAAAAAGAAAGTTGGCGGTGGTTACAAAGTCTCCAGATATAAAGGTCTTGGTGAAATGGACGCTATCCAACTTAAAGAAACAACAATGGATCCAAAGACTAGATTATTAGTCCGTGTCGAAATTGATGATCCATTCTTAGCAGAAAAGAGAGTTACCGTTTTAATGGGTCGTGACGCTGGTATTAGAAGAGCGTGGGTCGAAGAGAACGTTGACTTCAATAAAGTCGATACTTTCATCAAGGAGGTCAAGTAATCTATGGCTAGAAAAAAGATTGATTTAGTCGAAGAAAATTACGTTGAAAATATCTCCGTTCAACCGATGGAAGATGTGATGGGTGACCGTTACGCGACTTACGCGAAATACGTTATTCAAGATCGTGCTATTCCTGATGTGAGAGATGGTTTAAAGCCAGTTCAAAGACGTATCATTTTCACAATGTTTAAAAACAATAATGTTTTTAATAAGCCAACAAGAAAGTGCGCTCATACCGTTGGTGCGGTTATGGGTACTTTCCACCCACATGGCGATACATCAATTTATGAAGCTTTAGCGAGAATGAGCCAAGATTGGAAGATTAGATATCCGTTAATCGACTTCCAAGGTAACAATGGTTCTATTGATGGCGATTCCCCAGCGGCTTACCGTTATACTGAATCTCGTTTGAGCGAGATTTCAAATGAGCTTATTCGTGAAATCGATAAGAAGACAGTTGATATGCAACTCAACTTCGATGATACCGAATTTGAACCAACAATTTTACCTGCTAGATTCCCTAACTTATTCGCTAATGGTACAGAAGGTATCGCTGTTGGTATGGCAACTGAAATCCCACCTCATAATCTCAAAGAGATTATTGATGCCGTCATTTACCGTATTGGTCATAAGACAGCGACTATTGAAGACTTAATGCAATTCGTCTTAGGTCCAGACTTCCCAGGTGGTGGTATCATCTATGAAAGCGAAGGCCTTAAGAACATCTACTTAACTGGTAGAGGCCGTATTGAAATCGCTAGTAAAGAAGAGATTGTCCAAAATAAAGACAATCAACAGATTGTCATTACTGAAATTCCATACAAAACACAAAAGAATCAATTAGTTTTTGAAATCGATAAAATTATCCATTCCAAAGCTGTTGATGGTCTTTTAGAAGTGCGTGATGAAT
>JBGUGI010000153.1:0-5216 GCA_045111495.1 Bacilli bacterium
TGAGACTATCTTTTGACTTCATCATTGGCGTTCCTTAAGAATTTAAATTTTCTAATATAGTGGACGATTGTCGAACATAAGACGAAACCTAAGGAAATACCAACGAGAACTAGACCTAATGTTGGTCCATGTTCTGCGATTAAATCAGTGTTACCCCAGATAATACCAGCAGCGACATAGAAGAATAAGTCACCAGGAATAAGTGGGATGATAGATGGATATCTATATAAAACAGATGGTTCCTTTTTCACTAACGCTAAGATTTCAGAATATAAGGCAGCACAGAATGCTGCGACAATGGTAAAGACGAAACGATAAGTTGGTAAAGCAGCTTGTAAGGAAATGTAGACAATTCTTACAATCATGCCACCAATAGCAGCGTAGACTAAATCTTTCCATTGAATATTAAAGACGATACCAAAGCCAGCGGAAGCAATAAATGAGAGCCCCACTAGTTCAAAGGAACGTAATAAACTATTATGTCCTAAAGCGGTAATGAAGTCTTGAATTAAGAGTTCACCCGCTAATTTGCCAAGCATTGCATAGGCTGCCGCCATACCAGCAACGATTGTGCAAACTTCTAATAAGACTTTTAATAAGTCAATAACACCATTCATTTCATTGCCACACAATAAGTTTCTTGCGCAGTTAACCATTTGAATACCTGGTATCAAGAAGAAGGCGTTTGTAATGATGACGATATAGAAGTTATTTATAAAGCCAAGGGCAAAGAAAAGAATCGCAATCATCGAACACAAAAGCATACAAACGAAGTTTGTGACGATTTTATTAAGTCTAATCTTCGTAGCCAATTTACCTAAGAAGAACAAAATGACAGTATTTAATTCAGTGATTAACAATTCCGCAGGACCGGCTAAAAAGATTCTAGCAAGTGCTGCCATGGCAATAAGATACCCACCGAGCATAATCCACCATGAGAAGTCGTTTGATTTAACAGCGTGGAGTAAATCATACAATGTCTTCTCATCAGGAGTTGTTTCTTTAACGTGATAATACAAATGATTGAGTTTCTTTAGTCTTTCTAAGTTGAAAGCTTGTGGAGGAACATCGGTTTGACGATGGGCATAATTCTTGTCTTCGTCTTTAGCGGAGATAGAAATACGTGTCGTCAAATTAGCGCATGTCACATCATGGAGACCATAAGCATGACAGAGGTGTTCAATGCAGAGATCCACTCTTTCGATATTAGCCCCACAGACGATCATCTGTTTGGCGAGTTCCTTACAAAAGTCTAAAATGTAATCAATTCTTTTCATGGCGTTATTATAGAAAAAAGATAAATAATTTTCAATTAGTTCTCTTTTTATACTCACTTACTTGCACATTAAAAGCGGGCCCAAAAACCCGCCTTCAATATTCAGTTTTGTCAAATTAGAACAATTTGAAGATATGGTGAGCGAAAATCATGCAGATTAAGTCTAATAACCAGATGATATTCCAACCAAAGATTACACGAATTAAAGCGCAAACCCAGTGACCTTCTTTAAATCTGGTGACAAAGCCAAAGACCCAGGAAGTAATTGGGATGATTGCAAAAATAACGCTTAAAATCCATGGAAAACCAAAATAATCTTTATTGCCATTTTTTGCCATTATAAGATCCCCCTTGTGACAAAAATATTATAGCGCATCTACGCTAGATATAGAGCAACTTTTGAAATATTTATTCTCTATTACCACGTCTATCCAATATTTTGAAATAGAGCAAAATAACTTCGAAGATAATGATACAAATTGGTACGACAATAAAACCTAAGACAGTTGTATATGCTGTATCGGTTTTTGGTTGATACTCAATAGCGAGCAATAAATAGAAAATAAAGACCGTTAACGAAGCAACAGAATAGATGCCTCTGATAAGCATTTCTCTTTTCTTCATGGTCTTTCTTTCGGTAATGATTTGGGCAATCATAAAGATGAAACGGATACCAAAATAAGTAATGCTCCATCTAATGAGTCCACTGAAGGCTCTGCCAAAGGCAGTGTCTCCCCCAAAGACAACATTTTTACCAAACGAATATTCTAAAAACGCCATGATGATAAAGGCTAAACCAGCGTTAAGGAAAGTGAGATAATGATGGGTTATTCTTTGTCTTTGGGATGGATCTTTTTCTTTAGTGAAAGAGACCATATATAAAGCGCTTATTCCCACGGTTAAAACTGTACCGATAATTGGCATCATAATTAATGCGGTATTAAAAGCAGTTTCTTCGCCTTCGTTAATTGGTTTATTGATTACTACATCATGGGCAATCACAAAACCTTCTTCTCTTTCTTGAGCGAAATAGGAACTAAGATAGTCAGCATATTCGCTCATTTGGTTGATGAAAATAGCGGTAATTATTACCGTTAAAGCCATCACTAAGCAAATAATAATGCTGGTAATAATAAAGAACTTTTTATAACTAATTGTGTTATTCATACGTCCTTGTCAATTATGGAACAAGGAGAGAGCAAAGTCACGTTTTGATTTGTTAAATATTTGATGGATATATGATTTTTGGTAAGACAGCATCTTCGTTAAATTCAAAATAATGAGTGTTGAATTCTTTGGTGCGGACAACATTATTTTCGAACCAATATTCTATGCTTTCTGTCTTTGAAATTTTGAATGTCACTTTATATTGAGGAGCTGAGTCGAGACTTAATTCGTTTGTTTTACGAAGCTGTTTAAAGAAAAGAAGATCGTAGTTATTCTTAATGTCGATAGGATTCTCACTATATTTTGTTTGATAGCGAGAAGAAGTCTCTTCTAGTGAACGTAATGGTCCAACTTTGACTTCTACACCTTGGATATCTTCTTGCTTTATTCCATTTAATTCGGGGAGGATTTCTATGAGAGAATAATCTTTACCAGTTAAATAATTATCATCAATCACTAATGTTGAATCTTTACTAGGCATTCTAAATTCGTAGTGCTTATAGTCACCCTTTTCCTTAACTGGAGATAATCTTTCTCCGTTTAAATAAGGATGAAATTCAGAGTCTGTGACAATGGCAATTCTAAAAGAAAACTTTGTGCCTTCTAAATATTTATTAGAAGAAGGACCATTCTTACATAAACTTTCATGACCCATATAGTCAACTTCTAATTGATAGCTATTCTTTTGCTCATGATAAACACCACTTTCATCGTAGTAGCCTTTCTCACAGCCCACTAAGGTGAAAATAGAAGCAAATAATGATATAGCGATTAATGATTTATATTTCATAAGCTTTGTCCTCTACAATTAAGACGACTTATTAATTATAAACCGCTAAAAGTTTAATAAAAATTATTAAGCGATGAGGGATGGGAAATCTGGATCGACGTAACAGCTATCCTCATAAACAGAGCATCTAATCTTATCGGCAATTCTAATTTCTGTATAGAAAGCTTCAGTAGCGTTAACAATATGGTTGTCTTATTCCCCTTAACATCAGGGTCTTTTTTGATATTTTCTTGTTTATTTGTAAGTGAATTATTTTATAATTATTGGGTTATGAAAAAGAGACAAGTCTTAAGTGCTTTAGCCTTATTAACGGCGTTTGTTATTCCTTCATGTAATGTTGGAGCGACCACTAGTGCGTCTTCACTAAGTTCTTTTGAAAGCACTATAAGCACTAGCGAAAGCCTAGCTTCTAAAGACGAAAGCACCACTACATCAAAAAGTGTGACTTCAGTGCCTTCAAGCGCTTCCTCTTCTAGTTCATCTAGTCAAGTGAGTAGCGTAACTTCTAGTGTGCCTAGTAGCTCTTCTACCTCCAGTAGCAGTTCTAGTAGCATAAGCTCATCTTCTAGCAGTTCATCCTCTTCTAGTTCGTTGAGCAGTTCAACTCCTTCTAGCAGTAGTTCTTCTAGCAGTAGCTCTAGTGAGATACCTCCTGTTGATCCATTAGAGGGATATGAAGTAATTAATAATTTTTCTTTGAGAATGCCTGGCGAGTTTGAACCATGTGAAATGGTAAAGATGTGTTATCCAAACAATATGCCTTTAAGCGCTTATAAAGCGATCGCTAAAGACAATAAAGTTTTACTTTTAGTCAATCCTGATAGCAGCAATCATTCACGTATCACACAAGCAAGAAGCGAATTAAATAACGCCGGTGTTAATGTTAATAATGTGACATTCTTAGATATGCCAATTGATGACGATTACGCCTATTGGGTAAGAGATTTCTCTCCGTTCTATGTTTTTAATAACAAACAATTATCCGTTGTGGTTTTTACATATAACCGTCCTAGATATGAACAAAACGCTGTTCCTTCTAAACTAGCGACTTATTTTGATATTCCATATTCTAAAATGCCTATTACCCATACGGGTGGTAATTTAATGCAAGATGGAAGAGGCACCGCGTTTAGTGATGACTTAGTGGTCTCAGAAAATAATAACAATGAGACTAATGTGAGAAATCAAATGAAACAATATACAGGCACTGATAACTATGTTATTACTATCGACCGACAAGGTGACTATATTGCTCACATTGATTGCTGGGGTAAGATTGTCGCTCCTGATAAGATTATCGTTGCGAGACTTCCAAAAAGTAATTCCCGTTACCAATACTATGAACAAGTCGCTAATGAACTAGCGAACACTAAGTGTGCTTATGGTTATAATTACCGCGTCTACCGCATTGATGAACCAGGTGGAAGTACTGTTGCTCCTTACACTAATTCATTAATCGCTAATGGACACGTCTATATGCCTTTAGGCAGTAACGCTACATATAATGAAAACGCTATTAACGTCTATAAAGAAGCATTACCGGGTTATGATGTCCAAGGTATTGAAGGCTTTAAAAACGATTATTATGGACGCGAATTCTTAAATACAGACGCTTTGCACTGCCGTACTCATGAGGTACCTAATCGAAACATGGTTTTTATCGACTCTCGTGACGTTTTTAGCGGCGAAGTAGCTTTACAGGATAAATACCTCATTAAAGCAAATATCGTCTCTTATAGTGGCGAAAACATTGAAACAGTCAGTATCCACTACTCATTAAACGGTGGTAAGTATCGTAGAGGTGAAATGAAAAAGTATTTAGAAACTTCTAACTACACCTATTTCATCGAAGGTCTTAAAAGCGGGGATGAAGTTAAATACTATATTGATGCGATAGACGCCAAAGAAAACAAAGGCGTTGACCCAACATGTGGTAAAAACGATCCACACCACTTCATTGTTAAATAAAATTTTTTGTGCAAT
>JBGUGI010000154.1:0-6903 GCA_045111495.1 Bacilli bacterium
CCCGTCATCGGTCGTGATGAGGAAATTAGAAAAATCATTGAAATATTAGCCAGAAAAACTAAAAACAACGTCATTCTTTTAGGTGAACCTGGCGTTGGTAAAACCGCAATACTTGAAGGTCTTGCGGAACGTATCGTCAAAGATGATGTACCGACCATACTTAAGGATAAAACTATTTATGAATTAGATATGGGCGCATTAGTAGCGGGTGCAAAATATCGTGGTGAATTTGAAGAGAGATTAAAAGCAGTCCTTAATAAAATTAAGGAAAGCGAAGGCAAAATCATTCTCTTTATCGATGAGATCCACCTCATTGTCGGCGCTGGTCGAGCGGATGGTGCTCTCGATGCTTCTAACATGCTCAAACCGATGCTTGCGAGAGGAGAAATCGATTGTATCGGGGCGACGACATTAAAAGAATATCGTGAATATATTGAAAAGGACCGCGCTCTAGAAAGAAGATTCCAACCCGTTCTTATCAATGAACCAACTGTGGAAGATACTATTTCTATATTAAGAGGATTAAAGAATAGGTTCGAATCATTCCATGGTGTGAAGATTACCGATAATGCTTTAATCGCCGCGGCAAGTTTATCCAATCGTTATTTAACATCTCGTTTCCTTCCTGATAAAGCTATCGACTTAGTGGATGAAGCTTGTGCTTCCATCAAAGTGGAACTTGCCTCTATGCCTAGCGAACTCGATGAATTAGAGAGAAAGATTAGGCAATTAGAGATTGAAAAGGCCGCTTTAAAGAAGGAGAGTGATGAAGCGAGCAAGAAGAGACTCGCGGATGTCGAAAAAGAACTCTCTTCTCTTAATGAGAAAGATAACGAACTCAAGAAGAGATGGAAACAAGAGAAAGATGAAATTCTCAAAGTTAAAGACATTAAAGAGAAACTCGAAAAAGCGAAGTTTGATTTGGATGTCGCTTTAAGTCATTCCGAATACGAAAAAGCGGGTGAATTACAATATAAGACCATCCCAGAATTAGAGAAGAAATTAAAAGAGAACGATAATTCTCAAGGCGAGAAGAAACTCTTATCCGAAGTCGTGGATGAAGAACAGATCGCGAAGATTATCTCTCGTATGACCAACATCCCTCTCAGCAAGATTGAAAAAGGCGATAGAGAGAAAGTTCTCGATTTAAAGAAGACTTTATCAAAGAGAGTAATCGGTCAAGACGAAGCTTTAACTTTAGTTAGCGATGCGATTCTCCGTCAGAGAGCGGGGATTAAAGATAGCAATCGACCCATCGGTAGTTTCTTGTTCTTAGGTCCTACTGGTGTGGGTAAAACCGAAGTTGCTCGTGCTTTGGCGGAATCCTTGTTTGATTCGGAGAGTCATATCATCCGTATCGATATGAGTGAATATATGGAGAAATATAGCACTTCTCGTCTTATTGGTGCCCCTCCAGGATATGTCGGATATGAAGAAGGCGGACAACTCACGGAGAAAGTGAGAAGAAATCCTTATTCTATCGTCTTATTCGATGAAATCGAAAAAGCTCATCCCGAAGTCTTTAATTTGTTACTACAAATGTTAGATGATGGGAGACTTACCGATAGTCAAGGAAGAGTCGTGGACTTCAAGAATACGATTATCATCATGACTAGTAATTTAGGTAGTGAATATCTCCTCAATAATGAAAGAGATAAAGTGGAAGGATTATTACATCAAACCTTTAAGCCTGAGTTCTTAAATCGTATCGATGAAATAGTGTACTTCTCCCCATTATCTAAAGAGACTCAATCTAAGATTGTTGATAAGATGCTTAACAATCTCAATGATAGATTAAAAGAATCTTATTATTCATTTGAATTCTCTGACGCTTTAAAGAGTTGGATCCTCGATAGTGCATATTCACCAATCTATGGTGCGAGACCGATTAAGAGATTCATCCAGAATAAAGTGGAGACCATTATTGCGAATAAGATCATTTCACAAGAGGTTGACACCAAACACAAATACTCAGTTGATTATAACGGCCAAGAAGTCATAGTCAAACAAGTTTAATCTTAGGGAAGCCACCCACCGGGTGGTTTTCTTTTTATCATCATATATTTTGTTCACGGGACAATTGTATCAAAATGGGTAAACCCTTCCATTAGATAAATACCCTTTGATTATTTAAAGAGTTTTTGGTGCATTCTTTAATTGGTTTTATTTTTGCAAAAAAGTTAAAAATATGTTTGTCATTAGCTCTCTTGAGGCGTACATGGCCAATTGATATAATGTTATAAAAAAGGTGATAAATATGAAAAAAATAGTGTTTTTATTATTAGTTCCATTAGTGACTTCTTGTTCAAATGATGGATATGTGCGTTGCAAAAGTGTTTCCACATCTAGTGGCATGTCTTGGGAGAACTACGAAAGCTCTGAGACTTACAGAGTTGGACAATATGCATATGATTATTACTTTTATCTTTCTATTTATGACAAAGACATGAAACATCATACGGATAAGAACTTGGATTTTTTCAAAAGTACTAAATATTTAGTAGGTAGTTCAACCATTTACGCCTTTTTTGATTCTAGTGAAACTGGTAAATTTCCTAAGTCTTTATCCATTTTGTTTAAAGATACAAATAAAAATGCCTATGGCTCTGTAAATTTTAAGTATAAAAAGACTGTTGGTACTTATATTAAAGAAACAAAAGAAGTATATTACAGCAAAGAAAAATCATCTATTAAGGTAATTGATGGTTCATTCACAAAGAAAAAAGGCGATAAGCCGTCATCACTAGACAATAAAACAATTGTTCATTTAAAGGATGTATCTTACGATTCATATCAAGGATTTGACATTTCATCTGGAGATGTAGACGAGAATTATACTGTCCTTTTCGATTATAACGAAGACGTTTCTTACTACACAATTGGCTCTGAGACGATTCAATACACAACATATAAATAATAATAGCTTTACAGTATAAATAGCATCTTACAAAGATGCTTTTTATATGTTTTGGAGAATCACAAATCCCTCTCAAGAATTTAAAACTAATCTTATAAAGATTTAAGAATTATCTAAAAAATACTGAGCCAATTGGTTCAGTTTTTTTGTGCTTTTGATTCGATTTTTTTAGCAGTTATCTCACTTTTCTTTGTCTAATAAGTGAAAACATCTTTTATGGTGTATAAAACTTAAGGAGGCAAATTTATGAAAAAACAAACATTCATACGTTTATTAACGGCTTTTCTATCTTTGCCTTTAATCGTTGGGTGTTCTCAAGGTTCGCAAACTTACTATAAGCCCACACCAACATCCTCTTATACACCTTCATTTGATCCTATTGAAAAAATCGAAGCCACTAAAGTGTATGATACTTATTTAGATGATGGCTATCCTGAAACATTAAGCTTCACTGTTAAGGAATTTAGCAGTGGTTATTTTAAAGTAGATGATGGCAAAATTATTGACCCTTTGGGAAATGCTTTCGCTGACATAGGAATGGCGCTTTATCTATACGACGCTAACGATGACGGTTATCGTGATTTTTGCTTTACTGAGCATACCAATACCGGCTCTACACGGACTTATTTAAGAATTTTTGATTATAAAAATAAAAAAGAGATATTTAACAACGAGCGAGCTTATATCAATGTTGATGGCCTCTATTTTGAAATAAAAGATAAAGAATTAAGAGTTTTTAAAACTAATAGACGTTATAACGATGATCATTATGGCGAAGGTCAACTCGAATATAAAAATGGTGTAGTTGATATCAAATGGGATAACTATTTTAATATCGCTAATATGGATGTCAAACTAACTTTTGCGGATCCTAATAACACACCAGTCGCGGTCAATAAGCAAGGCGATAAGTACACTTATAATGTGGATAAAGTATCTAAATACTTACTACATGTTGATGTCGAGGAAACATTGCAAACTGTTTATCCAGATTCTTTACGCACTCCTGTGAGCTTTTCTGCCCCTAACGCAAGCGTACAAATAGAAAAATCAAAAAATCCATTTTTATATATGTTCAGTTTTATGGGATACCTCGATAATTTCACTTTGAAACTAGAGTTCTCGGGCTTTGAAAAGACATTAGTCTTCAATCTTTTAGAAGACAATGCTTTGCCGTACGAACAACACACTCTTGGAGAACTAATTGGTTGGCCAAAAGAAAACGAACCCGTAATCAATGAATTAAACATTAAAGAAGAATTACCAGGAACAAGTGTTTCTGATGGTAATTATGGTATCGGCACGCTATACACCTTCACTAGTGAAACTAGTTTATCCACAGTAACATATGGTTTTGATAACTATTTTGCAGAAATAGATCCTAGTAGTTTCTTATTTGAATCCACTAAACATTACACATATATCTTAAAGACTGATAAAGGTAATTTCTTCTTTGAGATTGTGGGTAAATATTTATATATAAATTACAGATATTATACCGGCCAAGAAGTCATTATTAATGCTGACACTAACAAAGCGGATTCTAAGTCATACTTCTTTGATAGTGCAGTTAAATCGTTAGGTATGCACTCTCTTGTGGGTGAATATGTAACGATAATTAATCATCCAGAAGATTTCCTTTTCACAAAGAAAGTCATTAGCTCAAATGAACACTACGAAGCAACTCATAGATTTGAAATTAGAGGCGCCTATTATTATGTCGTCGGCAAAAAGAAATTCATTGATAAGGATGCTCATTATGTCTTTGAAATAATTTCAGACGCTGATTTTTCATCACTTTTTAACGATTAATTCAAAATATTATCTTTTTATAAAGTATTTATAGACATGTTAATATCAATCGTCATATAATGTTTTTTGGAGTGTACTAATCGTATTAATACGCATCTGTTAGGAGGCCTGTATGCTATCAATTAGAAACTTAACTAAAATATATAAGATTAAAGGTGGTAATGACACCGTTGCTTTAGACAAAGTAAATATCGAATTCCCAGAAAAAGGTATGGTGTTCCTTTTAGGTAAATCCGGTAGTGGTAAATCAACCTTATTAAACCTTATCGGTGGTCTTGATTTCCCAACTGATGGTGAAATCATCCTTAAAGGTAGAAGTAGTAAAGACTTCTCTCAATCTGATTTTGATAGTTATCGTAATACATACATAGGCTTCATCTTCCAAGAATACAACATTCTTAATGAATTTAACGTTGAGCAAAACATTGCTTTAGCTATTGAGCTTCAAGGTAAAAAAGTGACCAAAGAAGCAGTGGACAAACTTTTAGATCAAGTTGATTTAAACGGCTTCGCTAAAAGAAAACCAAACACTCTTTCCGGTGGTCAAAAGCAAAGAATTGCTATTGCTAGAGCCCTTATCAAAGAGCCAAATATCATTATGGCGGACGAACCTACTGGCGCTCTTGATAGTAAGACTGGTGAACAAGTCTTTGAAACATTAAAGAAGTTATCCGCTGATAAATTAGTCATTGTTGTCTCTCATGACCGTGATTTTGCGGAAAGATTTGGCGATCGTATCATCGAACTTAAAGATGGTAAGATTCTGACTGACCAAACTAAACATATGGTGGAATCCACCCCAATTAGTGACAACGTCACTATTATCAATGACCATGCTATTAAGATTAACGATGCTAAAAAGTTAACTAAAAAAGATTTTGATCAACTATACGAATCCATCAAAAACAGTGATGGCAAAGTCTTCATCAGCAGTGGTGAAAACGCTGATAAATCTATGAAAGTGGCCCGTATCTCTGAAGATGGAAGAAGCGATGAATTTAAAGAAACAGGGGACATTGAAGTAAAACAATATGATCCTTCACAAACAACATTCATCCGTTCCAAAATGCCACTTTCTAAGTCCACGAAGATGGGCTTAAGTTCACTTAAAACTAAACCAGTTCGTTTAGGCTTTACGATGTTATTAAGCGTTATTTCCTTTACTATGTTCGGTGTGGCTTCCGCTTTAATGCTCTATAATTCTAGCCACACTTATAGTGAAGCTCTAAGAAAAACCGATTATACCGCAGAAGTCTTGCAAAAAAGCTCTACCGGAAAACAAGTCAGCCAAACCTTTGATGCGGATGGTAAACTCATTGAAGAATGGTCTTATACTAGTTTTCAACCTCAACAATTTGGTGTTAATGAAGTCAAAGACTTAAATAAGAATTCTCATGGTCTGGTATATATACCAATTTGTGATATTAATAGTCCTGTTTCCTTCCAAAAATATACATTAGAAAAGGACGCTAGTTTCTATAATCAACATTATCGCATTACCCATCTTTCTGATGCTTCTAGAGAAGAATTTGATAAATTAGGCTATAAACTTGACGGTCAATATCCAACTAATAATAACGAAGTCTTAATTCCTAAGGTTTACGCTCAAATGTTAATTGATTCTGAGGCTATTAAAAAGCCAAACTATACCGATATCATTGGTGAAACAGTTTCTATTTATTCGAAACAAGCCGGCAAAGACAAATATACAATCTGTGGTTTATATGACGCTGGTGATGTGCCACAAAGATATTTCGATTTAACTAATTCAGATGCCAAGCTAACACCAGAAGAAAAGTCTAAATTAAGTTCAGATCTTGATGCATTCTTCGCTAACTCTTTTAACTCAGTGGCCTTTGTGAGCGCTGAAACATTTGATAACTGCAAAAATGATTTCAACACTAATTACCACTACGTTGAAACAGTTAGTAGAGCTGGTTTATATATTGATATCGCCGAAATCGGAGAAGGTCTCAACGTCGGTGATGACTATTTCGATTCTTTCTATACTGATGAAATGATTAATAAAAATCGTGACCAATTTGTCATCTATGACTTGGATGATAACATCGTGACGGATTTCTCAATGAAAGAAGATGAAGTCTATTTCCCTATTGATAGATTTAATCAATTCGCTTTCTCTGCAAGAGAATCATTCTTTGATTATTTCATTC
>JBGUGI010000155.1:0-4025 GCA_045111495.1 Bacilli bacterium
AAGAAAACCTCATTACAAGAGTGTATGCCAAAGGCTACGAATTACACGGACGTCTCATTAGACCTGCAAGAGTCTCAGTGAGCAAAAACAAAAAAGAAGAAAAAGAAACTAAAGAAGGCGTCAAAGGCGACGCCTAATAGGAGGAAATAAATTATGGCAAAAGAAATTATCTTAGGTATCGACTTAGGTACCACAAACTCAGTCGTCAGTTACTTACAAGCTGATGGTACAGTCAAAGTTATCCCAAACCCAGAAGGCACAGTGACCACTCCATCCGTTGTTGCTTTTAAAGCAAACGGTGAAGAAATCGTTGGTAATGCTGCCAAACGTCAAGCCGTCACAAACCCAGATACAGTTAGTTCTATTAAAAGAATTATGGGTACTGCCGAAAAGGTCTCTATTAAATGTGTGAATAAGCAATTCACCCCACAAGAAATCTCCGCGAAGATTCTTGCTTACATGAAGAAATACGCTGAAGCCCACTTAGGTCAATCAGTGCAAAAAGCCGTTATTACTGTTCCTGCATACTTCAACGATGCACAAAGACAAGCGACAAAAGATGCTGGCCAAATCGCTGGCTTAGATGTTGTCCGTATTATTAACGAACCAACCGCTGCGGCCTTAGCCTACGGCTTAGAAAACGATAAATCCGAAAAGATCTTAGTCTTCGACTTAGGTGGTGGTACATTCGATGTCTCCATTCTTGATATTGGTGATGGCACATTCGAAGTCGTTAGTACCGCTGGTGATAACCACCTCGGTGGTGATGACTGGGACCAAGTTGTCGCTGATTGGATTAAAGCCCAAATCAAGATTCAATCTAACGTTGATATCACCGATAAGGGTTCCTTACAAAGAATTAGAGAAGCTGCTGAAAAAGCCAAGATCGAACTCTCTGCTTCTATGGAAACAGTCATCTCCTTACCATTCATTAGCATGACTTCTGCTGGCCCAGTTAACTTCGAAGTCACATTAACTCGTGCTAAATTCCAAGATTTAACAAGACATCTTTTAAATAGATGTGAAGAACCAGTCAGACGTGCCTTAAGTGACGCTCATATGAGTGCTTCTGAACTCAACCAAGTCTTATTAATTGGTGGTTCCATCCGTATGCCAGCTGTCCAAGAATTAGTCGCTAGATTAACAGGTAAGAAACCAAACTTATCCGTCAACCCAGATGAAGCTGTTTCTATCGGTGCGGCTTACCAAGGTGGTGTGGTCTCTGGTGATGTTAAAGACGTAGTCTTACTCGACGTTACTCCATTAACCTTAGGTATCGAAACCTTAGGTGGTGTCATGACTCCATTAATCACAAGAAATACCACAATTCCAACCACAAAGAGTCAAATCTTCTCAACCGCTGCGGATAACCAACCAGCTGTTGACATCATGGTCTACCAAGGTGAAAGACCAATGGCCCATGATAATAAATTATTAGGTCACTTCCAACTCAATGGTATTAAACCAGCTAGACGTGGTGAACCAAGAATTGAAGTTACCTTCTCTATCGACGTTAATGGTATCGTTAAAGTTAACGCTAAAGACTTAGATACACAAAAAGAACAAAATATTACCATCTCTGGTTGTAATGGCCTCTCTAAAGATGAAATCGATAGAATGGTCAGAGAAGCCTAAGCTCACGCTGAAGAACACGCAAAGCGTAAAGAAGAAATCGAACTCCGTAATAAAGCTGAAAGCTTAATTAACGATATCGACATCGCTATGCAAGAAAAAGGCGCCAGCATGGATCCAAACCAAAAAGAACAAACACAAAAATTACGCGATGAATTAAAGACTGCGTTAGATAATAACGACATGGAAACTTTAAGAAAACGTATTAGTGAACTTGAACAAGCTGCCGCTTATATGCAACAAGCCCAAGCTAACCAAGGTGCTCAACCAAATGGTCAAGCAAACGAACAACAAACCGCTGGTAGTAATCCAGACGATGTCGTCGACGCTGACTTCACAAGCAAAAACAACTAATCATTAAGAATATTTTCAAGCATATGCAGGGGCTTCGGCCCCTCTATGCGTGAATAGAAAGGAATATCATGGCAAACAAAAGAGATCTTTACGAAGTCTTAGGTGTTTCTAAAAGTGCATCTAAAGATGAAATCAAAAGTGCTTATCGTAAACTTGCTAAAAAATACCATCCTGATAACCACGAAACTGGTGATGCAGAAAAGTTTAAAGAAGTACAAGAAGCTTATGACATTCTTTTCGATGACCAAAAAAGAAGTGCCTACGACCAATTCGGCTTTGCCGCCTTTGAACAAGGGGCTGGTCAACCAGGTTCTAATCCATTCGAAGGTGGATTTGGAGGCTTTGGTGGTGCGGATGGCGTAGACTTAGGCGATATCTTCTCATCATTCTTCGGTGGTGGCCGTCGTCAACAAAGAGCCAACACTGGTCCAAGAAGAGGCAACGACGCTATTGTGCGTGTCAAAGTTGACTTCATGGATACTATCTTAGGCCGTGATATTGAAATACCTCTGACCATTGATGAACAATGTTCATCATGCCATGGTACAGGTGCAAGAACACCTAACGATGTCCAAACCTGTCCTAACTGTGGTGGACATGGCTATGTCAGAGTGCAAAGAAGAAGCCTCTTTGGTGTCATCGAACAACAAGAAACATGTTCCCGCTGTAATGGGTCAGGTAAGATTATTACTAATCCATGTCCTAACTGTGGTGGCAAAGGCTATAACCGCGTTAAGAAGAACGTTAAAGTTCACATTATCGCTGGTATCAATAACGGACAACAAATCCGTGTCCAAGGCCTAGGAGAGAGAGGCGCCAATGGTGGCCCTAATGGTGACTTATTCGTAGAAGTGAACGTCAAGCCACATCAATTCTTCAAAAGAGATGGCAATGATATCCACTTAACAGTACCTGTCGATTTTATCGACGCTATCCTTGGTACAAGTGTGGATGTCCCAACTGTCTATGGAGAAGCCACTCTTAATATCCCTGCGGGCACACAACCTGGACAAATCTTCAGAATGCGCGGTCAAGGCGTGAAAGATTTAAGAAGTGGAAAACCAGGCGATCAATATGTGCATTTAGATATCAAGATGCCAACTTCCTTAAATAGAAAACAGAAAGATTTATTAACGCAATATCGTCAAGAAATAGGAAAAGATGATTCCTTATTAGCGAAATTCAAAAAAATCTTCAAAAAATAAACCGGATTTATCCGGTTTTTTCTTTTCTTGAAAATTATTTTTCACTTTTTTAGGAAAAATTCCATTTAGCGCCATTACTAATTTATAGGAGGTGTTAAATGTACTATATCCCACAATTAAGTAATTCAAGCTGTGGCATGGCATGCCTAAAAATGCTACTTGCCATTGTGCACAAAGATGAAGGCTATCTTTATCTAAATGAAGACGAAAACCATGGACAATACTCTTATCAAGACTTAGTCGTCGAGGCACAGAGATACGATGTGACACTCATCGGGGCAAAATACGATGATAAAGACGATTTCAGACATTTTGATAACTTTCCTGTGATTTTAACCGTTGTCAATCCAAACGAGACTGTACACGCCCTTTTAATAAGCAAAAGAAAAGGTAATCGTGTGAAAGTTCATGATCCTGCTAAAGGAATCTACTGGCAAAAGCTCAGCCAGCTCTTACCCTTATGGGATGGAACTTTACTCGCAGTTAACGCTTTTGAGAAGAAACCATATCCTCACAATGTGATTGACACTAAAGATCGCAAAGGAACACTTGTTTCCGCCGTTTTCCAAACTGTAACCGCGCTTCTTATTGGCTTTGCCACATTCTTTATGAAGCCAGATGGTGGATATCTCTACCCAATTCTATTCATTGCTGGCAGTTTGGTAAGTGAAGTCTTGTTGCGTTACATATTACTCAAACGCATGCAAAGGTACGACAGGTATATTAGGAGATTTTTGCCTTACGTACATAAAAAAGATTATTTTGAGTTTTATAAGCGCAGCCAAGAATACAAAAAATGCTCATTGAGCATGGGTCTGAATCTAGTCTTCTCAG
>JBGUGI010000156.1:0-7035 GCA_045111495.1 Bacilli bacterium
CTAAGCCTTGATGCACACCACCATCACACATCTTTTCCATTTCATTAGGGGAAATATTAACAACTGGTAATTTATTATCTCTTATGAGATTAATAACTTTCTGGTCGTTAAAGTTATGAACAAGAAAAACCTTTAACGCTTTCTTAGCGTTAATGGCTTCTATTACAGGATTCTTACCGTATATGAGATTAATATCCTTGTTCATTAATTTATTTCTTCAATACAATTAATGTATTCCAAAGTTGACAAGGCTTCAATAATTTCTGTATGTGATTTGTATTTTTTCAACTCTTTAGAGTTAATTGTTAAAGAAATACTATAAACGCCTAAGCCTGTATTGTTATATGCTGGGTTAGCTTCAATGTCGTCAATTCTTAAACCAAGTTTACGAATCACACCAGTGAAATTCACTAAATCATTTCTATTTTTAAGCTCTAAATGAATTTCAAAGTGATTACTTCTATTCTTCATATAGAATTCAATTTTTGGCATCGCGCTTAATGTAATAAAGGCTAAGACCACACCGATAATAGCAGCGGTATATAAGCCAGCACCTAAGGCCGCACCAATGATGCCTGTAAGCCATAAAGCCACAGCGGTTGTCAAACCTTTGATTTGGTTTTTAGAGGAGTATAGGAGGGTATTACCAGAAATAATGGCGCCACCTAAAACCACTGCCGCAGTAATAGCAGGGAAGGCCTCACCATAGTTAGCGGCGAAATAGATATCCACTAAAGCGGCAATTGCGGAGAACAACGCCACAAAGGTAAATGTTCTAAAGCCAGCGGTATGTCTTTTTCTACTTCTTTCAAAACCGAATAAAGCACCGACAAAGAATGCTAAAACTAAACGGATGATAATGGTACCGATATTAAAGTCACCGAGCCATCCATTAGTTAATTGATTAATTGGATCCATTGCAATAAAGTCTTTCATAAGAAAACCTCCTATTTACGGTTAATAAAACCTCTATGATTACGAATAAATACTTCGTTTTCGTATTCTTCAGCAGCCTCGGTAAAGGCTTGTTCGTTTGCTTCTTCCACATCTAAAGGCGGAATCTCTTTTGATAAATGTTGAATTTGGGCGGCTAATAAATCAATTTCTTTGGAAGAACCTGCTTCATTAACAACCGTTTGTTGCACCACACTTTGTGGCACCATTTCATTAATATCATCATGGCCATATGATTTGGTTAAATATAAACCAAGTTTAGCGCATGCTGGACCGATAATTTCAAAGATGATGGATGAGGCAAGAATAACTGTCATCACTAAAGTGGCTTCTTCTTCCATACCATTGGAAGTCAATGCTCTAGCGCCTAATGTTGCTAAAGCAATTGCGACACTCGCTTGAGGAATTAGTCCTAAGCCCAAATAGTTTCTTGTATCTTTTGGTTCTCTTGTGGCTAATGCCCCTAGGAAAGAACCACCAAATTTTCCGATAAAGCGAGCCACTAAGAAGCCTAAAACAACGACGATTAGTGGCACTGCGGTTAACTCGCTAGATTTACCAAAGTTAGAGAAATCTAGGTTCATACCGCCTCTCACAAAGAAGACCAACATAATTGGTGGAATGAAGTAATTAACTTGAGCAAAGATCTTTTCTTCGCCTTTGGACATATTAGTATAAACTAAACCAATAGCGACGCCTCCTAATAAAGGAGATTGACCGAATAAGGAACAAACGCCACAGAAGAGTAATAATACCGCGATAACGATAATTAAACGGTTGTCCGTGGTTCTTTTTGATGAAATCAAGAATCTTAAAGCAAAGCCGAAAGCCACACCGATGACTAAGCAGATTAACATCTTAGCAATTGGCCACGCCACTTCCGCGAATGATAAAGTCGCACCATCGCTTAAACCAACACAGATAGATAAAGAAATTGTAAATAAAAGTAATGAAACGATACTATCCACAACAATGACTTGTAAAAGCGTGTTAACGTAATGACCTTTAGACTTAGTTTGTTTAATGGTCATAATCGTACTTGTTGGTGCAGTTGCACTACTTAAAGCGGACAAAAGAAGCGAGAGGGGTACTGGTAAACGGAAGAGGAAGGCACAAAGAACGAACACTAAAGCAAATGAGGCAATAGCTTCAATAATGGTAATAATCAGTACCTTACCAATACTTTTTTTAATCTCTTTGAACTTAAAGAATTCACCAGCGGTAAAAGCGATAAAGACTAAAGCAATATCACTAATGAAGTCTGTTCTACTAATAAATTCCTGAGGAATTAGATTTATGACACTTGGACCGATAAGAATACCAGTCACAATATAAGCGGTAGCGTTTGGAAGTCTTAATAATTTTGTGAGTCTTGTCATTTAAAAGCCTCAGATTAAAATCACGCCTAACGCGATATTAATACTGCTCGCTGTTCTAACACCATCACCAGTAATATTTAGCGCATCAAGTAATTTTTCAATTAAGGATGGGTTAGCGTCGCTTAAAATTGGCAATTTACATGACTCCTTTTTCTATTAAAATTTTTCGGATTTCGTCAGACTTGGCAAAATCTTTATTCTCTTTGCTCTCAAGATATTGTTTATACAATTGGGAGATATCATTATCAAACTTTGTGAACTTAATGTCTAGTCCTAAAACGTAGAACATGTCTGTTAAGGTCTTAAATTGGTCATTTAAAACATTTAAATCAGCGTCCTTATTTCTAATTGCTTGATTGATATCTTTTAAAACGTTATATAGTTCCGCTAATGCGTTAGCGGTATTTAAGTCATCGGCTAAAGCTTCGATGAACTTCGCGATATAAGCTGGTTTACCAGCATCTAAATCAACACCATTACTTTGTAATTTCAAAGCGGCTTGTTTATAGGCCATTTGCATACGAGAAACGACTTGTTGGGCTTCTTTCACTGTGTCTTCAGTGAAATTCACAGCCTGACGGTAATGGGCGTTTAAAATGACTAAACGAGTGACCACACCACCGTATTTAGCAATCATATCTTTGGCTAAGACGATATTACCTAAAGATTTAGACATCTTTTCATTGCCAAAGTTAATAAAGGCATTGTGCATCCAGAAGTTAGCGATCTTATGATGATGGGTGGCTTCTGTTTGTGCGATTTCATTTTCATGGTGTGGGAATTTTAAATCATAGCCACCGCCATGGATATCAATGAAATGTTGAGGGAAGATAGTATCGATCATGACACAACATTCAGTATGCCAGCCAGGTCTACCTTTACCCCATGGAGAATCCCATTTAATACCTTCTTCGGTTTTCTTCCATAAGGCGAAGTCTAATGGAGATTCCTTTTGAGAGTTTTCTTCAATACGCGCACCTACGCGTAAATCTTCTACATTTATGCCGCTTAAAGCGCCATAATCTTTAATGTTCTCCACTCTGAAGTAGACGTCACCATCCACCACATAAGCGGCACCGATTTTTACAAGGTTATCAACATAAGCGATAATCTTGTCCATATATTCGGTAACTCTTGGAGTGATATTTGGTACTTGTGAGCCAATACCTTTAACGGTCTTTTCAAATTCGGAGATATAGAAATCTGTTAATTCCTTTTCTGATTTACCTTCTTGCTTCGCTGCTTTAATGATTTTGTCATCAACATCGGTATAGTTACTGACATAAGTGACATCATAGCCAACATAAGTTAAAAAGCGTCTTAAAGTATCAAACACCACAACTGGTCGCATATTACCAATGTGTGGATAGTTATAAACTGTCGGACCACAGACATACATACTGACCTTTTTATCTTGGACAGTTTTGAAGTCTTGTAGTGAATTAGAAAGGGAATTGTAAAATTTGATGTTCATAATTTGTCTCCTTTAAAGACAATAAGGGGGCGGAATTAAACCCGCCCCCAAATAATTTAATTATTTCTTTTCTGGAAATCTCACTCTATTTGCATCGTAGGATGTGTGGAGTAATTCTTCGGCGAGTTCGCTGCCTGGTTTGCCTAAGAAATCCTTATAGAGTTTTTGGATATCTGTGTTGTTGTGAGATTGACGAATGACTAAGCGTTCATCTTCACTGTACAACACGCTGGCACGTTTGGCGCGATATGTTTCAAGGATGTCATCATCTTCATTTGGTAAGAAGATTGGTTTAACGAATGGTTGACCACCACCGTTGATACATCCACCTGGACAACACATGACTTCGATGAAAGCGTAAGGAGATGTACCATCTTTGATTTGGTCTAATAACTTCTTAGCATTAGCCATACCAGAGGTGACGGCAACTTTAACTTCAGTACCGTTGATGTTTAAAGCGGCTTCTTTAACGCCTTCTAAACCACGGACTTGGGTGAAGTTGATTTCTTGATATTCCTTACCTGTTAACCAGAAGTAAGCTGTTCTTAAAGCGGCTTCCATAACACCACCGGTGACACCGAAGATGACACCAGCACCACTATATTCGCCTAATAAGTCATTGTCGAATTCTTCATCTGGTAATTTGTTCCAGACAATACCAGCACGTTTGATCATCTTTGCTAATTCACGAGTTGTGATAACAGCATCGACATCGTTTGGCATTTCTTTTCTGGCTCTTTCATATTTCTTTGCGGTACATGGCATGACACTAACGACGAAGATATCTTCAGCGTTTAATTCATGTTGTTTAGCAAAGTAGGATTTGATGATTGCACCCATCATCATGTGTGGGGACTTACATGTAGAAACATTTGGGATGACTTCTGGATAGAAGTATTCCATGTAGTTAATCCAACCTGGGGAACAGGATGTGATTTGTGGAAGTGGCGCAGTCTTCTTAGTAATTCTTTCTAAGAGTTCGTGAGCTTCTTCCATAATTGTTAAGTCAGCGGCAAAGTTGGTGTCGAAGACACGATAGAAACCTAATCTACGTAAGGCAGCGACCATTTTGCCTGTGCCTGTTGTACCGATTGGTTCACCGAATTCTTCAGCAATAGCGGCTCTAACAGCTGGAGCTGTTTGAACGATAACTTTCTTGCCTGCTTTGAAAGCAGCGTCGACTTTAGCGATTTCTTCGTTTTCGTATAACGCACCTGTTGGACAGACGTTCACGCATTGGCCACATTGTAAGCATGGGCTTTCAGCGAAGCTTCTATTTTGAGCTGGGGCAACGATAGCGTTGAAACCACGGTTTTCAAAACCGAGAATGGAAATGCCATGGGCTTCTTTACATCTTTCGATACAGCGGCCACATAAGATACATTTCGCAGTATTTCTAATAATACCAGGAGCAACTTCATCAACTGTCGCTGGTGCTTGTTGACCCATGTATTTCATATCACGAGCACCAACGATGTTCGCGACTTCTAATAATTCACACTTGCCTTGTTTTGGGCATTGTAAACAGTTCTTTTGGTGGTTGGAAAGAATTAATTCCACGGAGGCACGTCTGGCTTCGACGGCTTTTTGGGAATTGGTAATGATTTCCATACCTTCGTTAACTGGATAGACACAAGAGGCAACTAAGCCACGAGCGCCGACGACTTCAACTAAGCAAACACGGCAGGAGGCTAAAGAGCATTTGCCATGGTTGAAGGCACAGAGGGAAGGAACGACGTAACCACATTTTCTTGCAGCTTCTAAAACTGTAAGACCGGATTCAACTTGGTAAGGTTGACCATTAATTTTGATATTAACTAATGCCATGGTTATTTCCTCCTATCTCTTGGTGATTGCACCAATACGGCAACCACTTAAACATGAACCACACTTGACACATTTCTTTGGATCAATGACGTGGGCAAATTTACCTGGGTTAACATTACCATTTGGTAAGTGAGCAGGTTCTGTACCAGGAGCGATAGCGCCAACTGGGCAGTTTCTCATACAGAGACCACAACCGATACATTTATTTGGAAGAATGTAGTATTCCATCATGTTCTTACAAACGTGAGCTGGACACTTGTGATCAACAACGTGAGCTTCGTATTCTTCTGGGAAAGCTTTAATTGTGGAGAGAATTGGGTTTGTGGCGGTTTGACCTAACGCACATAAGGAGTTATTTCTAATAACGTTACTTAATTCCTTAAGGTCTTCTAAGTCTTTTGGTTCACCCTTACCATCACAAATCTTGGTTAAGATGTCTAAACATCTCTTTGTACCGATACGGCATGGAGAACATTTACCACATGATTCGTCGCAGATAAATGTCATATAGAATTTAGCGACGTCGACCATACAGTTGTCTTCGTCCATGACGATGGCACCACCGGAACCCATCATACTACCAGCAGCGACTAAGCTACCGAAGTCGATTGGTGTATCTAAGTCTTTTTCGGTTAAGCAACCACCGGAAGGACCACCAGTTTGAATGGCTTTGAATTTCTTTCCGCCTGGGATACCACCACCGATATCATAGATTAATTGTCTTAATGTTGTGCCCATTGGAACTTCGACAAGACCAACGTTATTGACTTTACCACCGAGAGCAAAGACCTTTGTACCTTTGGTGTCATCTGTACCAATAGCGGCGAATTTTTCCCAACCTTCTCTTAAGATGTAAGGAACACAGGCTAAGGTTTCGACGTTATTAACGACGGATGGGCAACCCCATAAACCTTTAACTGCTGGGAATGGAGGACGAGGACGTGGCATACCACGTTTACCTTCGATAGAGTTGATTAAGGCTGTTTCTTCACCACAGACGAAGGCACCAGCACCTAATCTAATATGACAACGGAATGAGAAGTCTGTACCTAAGATGTGATCACCTAAGATACCAATTTCTTCTAATTCTTTAATAGCTTTCGCTAAACGTTTAACAGCGATTGGGTATTCCGCACGGACATAGAAGTAACCGTTTTGAGCGCCGATAGCGTAACCAGCGATCATCATACCTTCAATAACTGCACATGGGTTACCTTCAATAATGGAACGGTCCATGAAGGCACCTGGGTCACCTTCGTCACCATTACAGATCATGTATTTTGGACCATCTGTTTTTGGAACGAATGACCATTTACGGCCAGTTGGGAAGCCTGCACCACCACGACCACGTAAGCCGGATTTTAAGACTTCGTCAATGACTTCTTCACGGGACATATGTAA
>JBGUGI010000157.1:0-2162 GCA_045111495.1 Bacilli bacterium
ATCTTCTTGCTAGCGAAACCAGCTTCTTCAGCGCTCATTTCACCTAAGTTATAAGCCATCATCTTTTCTAAAAGCTTTTGCTTTTCAGGGCTTTGCAAAGCAAATTTACGCTTAATGGATAAGGCTAAGGAATCCCAGAATAATGGGACACTATAGACGTGAGTAATACCAACTTTTTGGCAAATTAATAATAAATCGCTTGGAGTATTGCTCTTTGGGAAGACTAAAGTTGTGCCGTAGAATGTGTACCATAAGAAGACGGCAACGAAACCGAAGATATGGTGGAATGGAATCATGGCTAAGATCTTAATTTTGCCATATTTCTTTGGATACATAATATCCATACTTTCTTCAGGCATATCTAATGAGCAACACACTTGGTTAACAAAGTTTTCACCATTGAAAACCATGAGTTTGGCGTCACCAGTTGTGCCACTAGAAGAGAAGATAACTTCATCAGCCCAAGAAGGATTTGTCATACATTCTTTGGCATTTTGTAGGATATTATCCACTCTGACTTTATTAAGTGTATATTCGTGGTTATCATCACTAATAATAGCGATGGCTTTACCTTGGTTAGCTAAGTTAATAACGTTTTCTCTTGGAAGTTTAGCATCAATGAGCATTGGGACAAAGCCTGCCATTAATAAAGCCCAGAAGATTTCACCCCAGGCTGGGGAGTTAGCGACTTTTAAGATGACACGGTTTGTGCCTTCTTTCTTAATCTTATTAGATAAATAAAGAGCGTACTTTCTAACGTTCTCGTCCATCTTGCTATATTTATAGCTTTTAATTCTGTTGTTCAAATTAAAAAATTCGGCGTAAACTTTCTTTTTGTTTTGTTCCATCATTTGGTGATAGATGTTGCTAAAACGGCGTGAAGTTTTAAGCAAAGCCGAAGCACCCTGAACAAATTGGGCGACCAATTCTTTGTTGATTTTCATAGTAATGTTCCTTTTATTTTAACGTGTAGAACTTAACGTCTACATGATTAGAGTCAATATTGAGGATGGCGTAACTGCCATCATACTTATCACGGGCATAGCTGATTGCTCCCGGATTTACATATAATATACCATTCTTCTTTTCATTTCTACGAGTATGTGTGTGTCCATGTATGACAATCTTAGCGTTATGTTCATCGATGGTACTTTTGGACACAAATGGTAAATGCTGAATAAAAATGTTCCCATATGGTGAGGGAATTATTAAAAAATTAGGAAAGTCATAATAGTGGTCACAGTTACCTCTAACAGATATAAAAGGCTTAATACTCCATTCATCCTGTTCGCTATCTCCAGCGTGTAAGTATAAATCCATGTTTGGATACATAGCCGCTAAGCGATCTAAAGAAGCATAATCACTATGCGAATCACTAACTAACAAAATTTTCATGTTCATATAGTAGCAAATAAAAGACCATTTTTGTATAATATTTCCATATGGAAAAGAAAGACATTAATCTCTTATTTATGGGTACTCCCTCCATCAGTGCGGATGTCTTTGAAGCATTGATACTTGATGGCTATCACTTTGTGGGCCTTGTTTGCCAACCTGATCATCCTGTTGGTCGTAAAGGCATTATTGAAAAAGTTCCCACTAAATTAGTGGCCGAGAAATATAACATTCCAGTCTTTCAACCTGTGAAGATTCGTGATGACTATTCATTCATGAATAATCTCAAAGTGGATCTCGTTATTACCCTCGCCTATGGACAAATTGTTCCTCAAGGCTTTTTAGATATTCCTCCAATGGGCTGCTTAAACCTTCATGGTTCTTTGCTTCCTAAATTAAGAGGGGCTTCTCCAATTCAAACCGCTTTGATTCAAAATGAAAAAGTGACTGGTGTGACTCTCATGGAAATGGTTAAAGCAATGGACGCTGGAAGAATGTATGGCAAGAAAGAAGTTGTTATCACCGATGATGATAACTCTACTTCCTTATTTAATAAGATAAGAGATGCTGCAAAAGAATTAGCAATTGAACTATTACCTTTATATATAAACGGTGAACTTAAAGGCGAAGAACAAAACGAAAACGAAGTAACTTTCTGCTCTTTAATTAAACCAGAACAAGAAAAACTCGATCTCAATATGTCCTTAAAGGAAATATATGGTTGGATTAGAGGCTTAAGTGATGAGCCAGGTGCTTATCTATATTTA
>JBGUGI010000158.1:0-2506 GCA_045111495.1 Bacilli bacterium
TCTTAAATACAAAACCCCACATCAGTTTAAATCTGACATGGGGTATTGAGGTTTTTTGAACTGTCTACTTTTCGTTGACTAGTTCAATTGCCAGTTTTTTATTTCTTTTTATTTCTTCTAAATAGATACCAGATGATTTCAAGTATCTCAAGAGGGATAGCCACAATGAATAATAATGGAAGTGGTAGGTTCATCACCACTAAGAAGGTGAGGAACAAGGATAACGCTGATGTCCAAATAATAATGGATGTAGCGATCATTCTTAAGAATCTGTTGTGATAAATAAATTCCCAGACCACTAAGATAATGCCAGTGACTAATGTGCCATAGATAAATGTTAACCATGGTTTAAAGGCATATGAATCACCTAATAAGGTATTGAGTAAGAAGAATGTGATAACAGTGACCAACCAACCTAAACCAATGGATAAGAGTTTAAGGTATGTTTGTTTTCTCTTTTTGTTTTGAGAAATCTTCACGGCTTTATGTTCACTTTGGAAGAAATCATCAACACTGATGCCATAGAAATCAGCGAGTGATTTTAAAACAAAAACATCAGGAAAACCTTCACCTCTTTCCCATTTAGAAACAGACTTATCGGAATAGTTAAACTTTTCCGCAAGCTCTAATTGAGTAAGGCCACTGGCTTTACGATAGTAAGCAAGGTTTTTTGCTAGTTGTTCTTGTTGGTTAATAATGTCGTTTTCCATAAATGCGTTTTGATTTTATTAAAAAATATATAAAAAGGCAAACTTTATGCAACTATGTTGTTTCAAATTAGTCTTTTTGTTTTAAGAATTGTTTAAGGAAGAGAATAGTGCGGCGATTAATCATTTGCATGGAATAAAGCTTATTCGCGTCTGTATTGGCCTTTTTGATTAATTCGTTTCTCTTTTCGTTAGCGAGATTAAGTGCGGATTTCAAACCCTTTAATAAATCATAGATTTCATTGCTCTTAATCCATATCGCGTCATTATCAAAGTATTTCTTGAAGTGACGGTTTCTCACACTCACTAAAACTGAATCAGCGTTAAGGTAGTCCACAATGTTATCTGGAATCAAATAACGGTCATAGTCTTCTGAATATGGACATGGATTAATATTCACTAACGATTGATTAGCAAATGAAACAACATCATCGCTTTGAAGCATACCCATGTTAATAATGTTATGACTATCACCGATAGCTTTTTCTAAGTGCTCTCTATTACCATGATATCCAGAGATATAAAGATTGATGCCAGGGTTATCTAATTCTTTAAAAGCTTTAATTAATTCATAGACACCAAATCTTTCTTCTAAAGATCCGTTATAGAAGATGTATTTGCCGTATTGATTCTTGTTTTTAGCGACTGTCTTTGTATCTAAGATACCTTCAAAAGACATATTCGCTCTGTTGCTCTTATTAAATAATTCATTTAAACCAGGAGTTAATGTGATATAACCAGAAAGGTTACTAGCCTTATTTAATAAGTATTTAGTGTAAGAAGGACCAGCTGCTTTAATCATACTAGGAGTGTTATTACACACACCAATGATTGGTAAGTTATATTTCTTTGCTAAAGCAGTGGAATTATTTAAAACATTTGGATTAAGGGTATCAGTAATAACGATCGCATCATTAAGTTCGATGCCATTCATAATCTTTTTGCATTGAGCTTTTACTGATAAGTAACGTGAAATCTTTAATCTTCTAATACCGACGTAATGCCAAGAAATCTTACCTTCAGTTTTATTTTCTGCTTCCAACTTTTTAAGTTTGCAGTACTTTCTAGAGAAAGGACGAATAGAAATAACTTCCACTTGGTGAGTTAACGCTAAAGCGCGAATCAAACGGTTGTGAAGATTTTGAATTGAAGTATTTAAAGATTCCCACGCTGAAGAGAAGGCCACATAGTCCTCTTTCTTAAGCGCAGTTGTAAAATAGATAATCTTCATATATTCGTCTTTGTTTGGCTCGCCAAACACACCCACATTATAGAGTTTTATCTTCCTAATGAACACAAAAATGTTAAAATTGATGCATGGAAAAGATTGATAAAACCTGGAATGAGTTTTTTAAAAAACTCCAGAACGAAGACTTCTGTCTAAAACTCAATGACTTTTTAAACAAAGAATATCGTGATTATACTTGTTACCCACCAAGAGAACTTTTATTCAATGCTTTTAGACTCACACCATTAGATAAAGTCAAAGTGGTGATTGTCGGTCAAGATCCATATCATGAACCAGGGCAAGCCATGGGTTTATCGTTCTCCGTACCTGAAGGAATTAAGGTTCCTCCGTCATTAGTGAACATCTATAAAGAGATTGCTCAAGAGTATAACTGCAAGATGAATTACTCCTCTGGTGACTTAACCTATTTAGCAAATCAAGGTGTTCTTCTTTTAAACTCTATTTTATCTGTTAGAGCGCATCAAGCTTTAAGCCATAATATTGATGAATATAAAAAGTTTTTAGCCGCAGTTCTTGAAGTGTTAGATAAACAAACAACTCCAATAGTTTT
>JBGUGI010000159.1:0-5137 GCA_045111495.1 Bacilli bacterium
GGACGTGCAAATATATCGTGGGTATTGGATGCTCAGATGGTTCGCTAGTGAATTTGCATTAGAACTTGAAAAAGAAGCTAAAGAAAAAGAAGTCCCAATTGAAGCTATCCTTGATGAATGGCTTAACGATGTTAATGTTGGTTCAGATGGTTTAATCATGCAACCATATTGGGGCCCAGGTCTTGCTAGACCTTTGGCTAAGGGTGCTTTATTAGGCTTCTCAAGTGTCCATACACGTAAACACATTTATCGCGCTATCGTGGAAGGTATCGCATTTGCCTTGCGCGAAGGCTTAGAAAGCATCGAAAAATCTCAAAAGCATAAAGTAAAATCATTAAGAATTTCTGGTGGTGGGTCTCTATCAGATGAAATCTGCCAAATCACCGCGGATATCTTTGGCTTAGAAATTGCTAGAGTACAAACAATTGAATCCACATCTTTAGGCGCGGCAATTGCGACATTCACTGCAGTCGGTGAATTTAAAGACATACATGAAGCTTGTGAACATATGACAAATGTTTCACACGTCTTTAAACCAAATATGGAGAATTACAAAGAATACAACCGTATTTACAAGGAAGTTTATTTGAAAATTTATCCAAGACTAAATCCATTGAACAGAACAATAAACAAAATATTTAAGCGTTAATTATGCAAAACTTCATCTTAATATCACCACATTTCCCGGAAACCTATTACAGATTTGCGGAAGCTTTAAAACAAAATGGCTTCCGTGTTTTAGGTATTGGGGATTGTCCATACGATAACTTAAGAGAAGAACTTAAAAATGCTTTAGATGAATATTATTGCTGCAACGACATGGACTACTTTGAAAATGAAAAAAGAGCGGTCGAGTATTTCGCTAATAAGTATGAACAAATTGATTATTTAGAAAGTAACAATGAGTTCTGGTTAGCAAGAGATGCAGAACTAAGAAAAATCTTTAATATCCCAAACGGTGTTAGACCAGAAGAACTACAATACTGGCAACACAAATCATTAATGAAAAAACACTATAAAGAGGCTGGCGCTAGAGTAGCGGATTACATCCTTGTCAGTGATAGAGAATCATTAATGGCGTTTATTGACAAGGTAGGTTATCCTGTTTTTATTAAACCAGACATCGGAGTAGGTGCCGCAGGCGACTATAAGATTAAAGATGAAAGAGATGTTGATAACTTCTTCAACACTAAAGAATCTTGGATTACATATATCTGCGAACAATTCTTGGATGGGGATATTATTTCCTTTGACGGTATAGCGGATAATGATAGCCGTGTTGTCTTTTGTGCCTCTAACTTCTTCCCTCCATCAGTCGCTGATGTGGTAAAGGAAGGCAAGGACTTGTTCTATTACACATTACAAGAAGTACCTGAAGATCTTAAAGAAATTGGCCAAAAAGTTATCAAAGCTTTTGGCGTGAAGAAAAGATTCTTCCATTTAGAGTTTTTTAGGTTAAAAAGTCCTGCTAAAAATGTTGGTGAAATTGGCGACATCGTCGCCCTTGAAACTAATATGCGCCCAGCGGGTGGATATACACCTGACCTCATTAACTTCTCACAATCAGTTAACTGCTATAAGATTTGGGCGGACGTCATGGCGTTTAATGAAAATAGACAAGATTTAACAATGGAAAAATACTATGCCGCATGCGGTTCTAGAAGAAACAATGTGACATATCTTCATAACGATCAAGAAGTGCTTAATAAATATCATGATTGCTTATCCGCTTACGGGTACTATCCGTACGTTTTAAGTGGAGCGATGGGCGACAGATTCTTTATGAGCAAATTTAAAACACTAGAGGAAGTCAAAGAATACCAAGACTTTGTGGAGCAACGTTTGTAATATGGATGAATATAGACCAAGAAGACGCAAAAGAAGAAGCAGATATTTCACTGGAGAAGATATTGACATGCTTCGTGAGCGCGAGCATGAAAGAAAACGTGATAGTCACAGGAATATTTGTGACACCAATATCGATGGGGCTTAAAAGCAAATGTTACAACTGTAAACTATTTGTAATTATGAGGTAATCACTTAATACTAGTCATTACCTTTTTTATTTGTAAAAATAGCGGTATCGGGAGGGAGATTATGGCTGAATATCAAATTTTTACCGACTCAAGTTCTGATTTAACCCCAGAGCTTAGAAAACAAAACAACCTCGAATACTTCTATTTCGGCTTAGTCGTCGATGGTGTTGAATACCGCGCTGACATTGACTGGAAAGATTACTCTTGTGAAGAATTCTATGGTTGGCTCAAACAAGGAAAGAAAGTTAAAACAACTCAAGTTTCTTTAGAAGAAGTTCTTAGCAAAGTTCGTCCATACTTTGAAAAGGGCATAGATGTCATCTATTTTGCGTGTTCATGCAAATTAACAGGTTCTATGAACCTCTTCATGCTCGCTAGAGAACAATTATTAGAAGAATTCCCAGAACGCAAGATGATTGGTGTTGAAACATTAACATCTAGCTTCGCTTTAGGCTTATTCGCTATGGACGCTGCTAAAAAGCAACAAGAAGGTTTATCAATTGAAGAATTAGAAAAATGGGCTTTAGAAAGACGTTATTTCTATCAATTCTACGCTACCGTTGATACCTTAACTTATTTAAAGGCCGCTGGCCGTATTAAAGGTACTGCTGCTTTCTTTGGCAACATCATCGGTGTTAAACCAATCTTTATCTCTGATAGAGAAGGTAATAACTTAACAATTGAAAAAGTTAAAGGCACTAAGGCTTCATTAAACGCTATCTTCGAACACGCTAAAGAAGATATGACAGAAGATACTGATGCTATCTATGTTGGTCAAGGCGACTGCATGGATCGTGCGTTACTTCTCAAACACAGAATCGAAGAAGAACTTAAAGTTAAATGTGAAATTATTCCAATTGGACCAATTGTTGGTACAACATGTGGCCCAGGCATCATCGCTACCTTCTTACGTGGTAAAGAAGTTACCCGTTTTGAGGGCGATGGTAAATAATTAAACCGAATGACTTATAAAGGCGCCTTAATTAGGTGCCTTTTTTGTTACACGCGTATATAATGTAGGTATGAAGAAACCAGGCAATAGAAATAAAGCGCGTGAAAAAGCGCCTATTAAGAAAAACTACAACAATATCAAGGAATACAAAGTCACAAAAGAATGTGAGCTTTTAGAGTTCCTTTTAGAGACATTTAAAAATCAATCAAGAAACTCTGTGAAATCGTTATTAAGTTCACATCGTGTTTCTATTGATGGAGCCCCTGTTAGCCAATTTAATTTCAAATTATATCCAGAAGATACAATTATTATTTCTAATTCTCCAATCAAAAAGAAAACGAGAAGTAAATTACCAATCATCTATGAAGATGACGACATTATCGTAATCAATAAACCAAGTGGTCTACTTTCAGTAGCCTCTGATAATGAAAAATCTTCCACTGCCTATCGTATGTTAAGCGACTATGTGCAACAGAAAGATAAACATAACCGCGTTTTCGTGGTTCATAGATTAGACGAAGATACTTCCGGTGTCTTTATGATCGCTAAAAACGTTAAGATCCAACAAGCTTTACAAGAAAAGTGGAATGACATTGTGAAAAAACGTGGTTATTATGCGATTGTGGAAGGTGTCATGGAAAAGAATAGCGATACGATTAAATCTTACTTAAAAAAGAATAGCCAAAACCTCATGTATTCCTCTAAAAAACCAGGAGATGGACAACTCGCTATTACCCACTACAAAGTGATGAAAACCAATGGCGTGTACTCTCTTTTGGATGTCAACATCGATACAGGTAGAAAAAATCAGATCCGTGTTCACCTTGGCGAAAGAGGCCATCATATCATTGGGGATGATAAGTATGGAGAACCCGCTAATCCAATTAAAAGATTAGGTTTACATGCTTATGAATTAGACTTCATTCATCCATTTACCGGTAAGTTAATGAAATTTACCGCTCCTACTCCAAAAGAGTTTGGTACATTATTTGAGAATAAATAGGTAAAATATAGATATGAACTTTTGGTTGGCTATTTCTCTCATCTTAGCGGTCACAGCAATCTATCTTATTATGATTGAATTCTTTTCTGTGGCCTTTAAGCTTACAGGATTAGCTACTAATAAGATTAGATTCCAAGTCGCCTCATTATTTACAGGCGCTGGTTTCACCACACAAGAAAGTGAACTTATTACAAATGATACTCGCCGTAGAAGAATCGCGATTGTCTGTATGTATACAGGCCACATCTTCTCTGTTGTGATTATGGGCTTAATCATTAACGTGTTAATTTCTATTGGTGAATCACTTAATGCAGATCGACCAGCTAGAACATTTACTGAATGGTATTTCATCGTCTTCTATATTTCTCTTGGTGTCTTCCTTTTAGTTTTAATACTTAAAATTCCACCTGTTAACAAGAGATTCCAAAAGATATTAGAAAAGATTGCCATCAACACTTCTAAGGCTAGAAGAGAGACAAATATCATTACCGTCCTCGATTATTATGGTAGAAGCGCAGTCGTGGAAGTGGCTTTAAATAAGATTCCAGATTTTGCTAAAGACGTATCTTTAGGCAATATGGCGTTAACTAAAAAATACGCCCTTATTCTCTTATCTCTTAAAAGAGGTAATCGAAGAGTGCTTATTAGTAAGGACACAATGCTCGCTAAAGGCGATGTCATCGTGGCGTATGGTCATATTAATGATATCCGTGATTGTTTTATTAATTCTGTTGCTGGGGAAAAGAAAAAGAGTGACGCAATTGTTATTGATAACACTAATGAAATCCAATTAATTAATAACTATGGGGCCAATACCTTAATGGAAGTCACTGTCCATGAAGTTCCTAAAGAACTTGAAGGTATCAAGATGAAAGATAGTCACCTTACAGACCGTTACTCAATTCAAATTATTATTATTAAAAGAAATAACGAATATCTCTTCGTTGATAAGGATATGATTATTGAAAAGGATGACGTTGTGACCTTGTTTGGTCCATATGTTAATATCAAGCACTTATTTAATAACGAAGATAAACAAGTATAAAGAAAAAGCGCATTTTGAACTAGTCAACGAAAAGTAGACAGTTCAAAAAACCTCAATACCCCATGTCAGATTTAAACTGATGTGGGGTTTTGTATTTAAGA
>JBGUGI010000160.1:0-23728 GCA_045111495.1 Bacilli bacterium
ATTGTTGTCGATTCAGTTTTAAAAGCCTCAGAAAATGAAGGATTCAAATTCCATGATCGCGATGTTGTCGCAATCACCGAAAGTATCGTCGCCCGTTGCCAAGGCAATTACGCCTCTGTCGACAATATTGCTGACGACGTTAGAAAGAAAACCGGTGGCGACGAAGTAGCGGTCATTTTTCCTATTTTAAGTAGAAATAGATTCGCTATCTTGCTTAAAGGTATCGCAAGAGGCGTCAAGAAAGTTTACTTAATGCTTTCTTACCCAAGTGATGAAGTTGGTAATGCTTTAATTACCGCTGATCAAGTTTATGAAGCAGGTATTAATCCATATAGTGATGTCTTAACATTGGAAAAATATCGTGAATTATTTGGTTATAGAGTCCATGAATTCACTGGTGTCGACTATGTTGATTACTATAAAAAGTTAATTGAAGAACAAGGTGCTGAAGCCGTTATTATCTTTGCTAACCGCGCTGAAGCAATCTTAAATTACACAAAGAAAATCTTAACATGTGATATTCATACACGTTTTGCCACAAAGCGTTTATTAAAAGATAAAGGTGCGGAATTAGTTTTAGCCCTTGATGATATTTTAACCGCTCCAGTTAATGGTTCTGGTTATAACGAAAAATACGGTTTATTAGGCACCAATAAAGCCACTGAAGAAACCGTTAAATTGTTCCCAAGAGATGGTCAATCTTTAGTGGAAGGTGTGCAAGCTGATTTATTAGAAAAGACCGGCAAACACTTTGAAGTTATGGTGTACGGTGATGGTGCATTTAAAGATCCTCAAGGTAAGATTTGGGAATTAGCGGACCCAGTCGTTTCTCCTTTCCACACCGTGGGCTTAAAAGGTACACCAAACGAATTAAAACTCAAATATTTAGCGGATAACGCCTATAAAGGCTTAACCGGTAAAGCACTCGCTGATGCGATTAAAGAAGATATTAAGGCTAAAGAAAAAGACCTCGTTGGTAAAATGGCTAGCGAAGGCACAACCCCAAGACAAATTACTGACTTATTAGGCTCTTTATGTGACTTAACAAGTGGTTCTGGTGATAAAGGTACCCCAGTTGTCTTAATTCAAGGATACTTTGATAACTATGCCGACGAATAAAAACAAGAAAATAGCCTTTGATAATAAAGAATATCTGAAAATCCAACGTCAGGAGATTTTAAAACGCATTAAATCCTTCGGTGGTAAACTTTACCTCGAATTTGGTGGTAAATTATTTGATGACTTCCATGCGAGTAGGGTTTTACCAGGTTTTGAACCAGATTCAAAACTTCAAATGTTATTAACTTTAAAAGATGACGCGGAAATCGTGATGGCGGTCAATGCGGAAGATATTAAATCTAATAAAGTTAGAAATGACTTAGGCATTACTTATCAATCCGAAGTTGAAAGATTAATTGATGCTTATCAAGAAGCGGGATTATACGTCTCTAGTGTTGTCTTCTGCTTCTACGAAGATAATCCAAGTTTAAGAGTGTTCGCCACTAAATTACGTAAGAACGGTATTAAAGTTTATAAACATTTCCGTATTGCGGGATATCCTCAAAACCTCGTTTCCGTTTTCGGTAGTGATGGTTTTGAAAAGAACGAATACGTGGAAACAACTAAACCACTTATTGTTGTGACCGCGCCAGGTCCTGGTTCAGGTAAAATGGCGGTCTGTTTAAGCCAGTTATACCATGATATGAACCGTGGCATTAAATCTGGTTACGCAAAATATGAAACATTCCCAGTGTGGAATCTTCCATTATCCCATCCAGTTAACTTAGCTTATGAAGCTGCCACTGTGGATTTAGCAGACGTTAACATGATTGACCCATACCATTTAGCGGCGTATGGCATTACCACAACTAACTATAACCGTGATATTGAAACATTCCCGTTATTAAAAACTATATTTGAAAAGATTTATGGTTCATCACCATACCAATCTCCAACTGATATGGGTGTTAATATGGTGGGCTTTGCCATTGTTAATGACGAAGCGGCTTGTGAAGCCAGTAAGCAAGAAGTCATTAGAAGATATTATCAAGCTCAAAAGAATGTCTATTTAGGTAAATTCGCTGACGATACAGTCGTGAAAGAAGAATCCTTAATGACCGCGTTAGGTGTGACTATTGCGAATAGACCAACAGTTGCCGCTTGCTTAGAAAAAGCTAAGAAGTGCAAAGAAAGAGTAGTGGCTATTCAATTACCTAATGGCAAGATCATTACTGGTAAACGTTCTAGATTATTAGGCGCTCCAGCAGCGATGCTTCTTAATACCTTAAAATATTTAGGCAAAATTGATGATAGCATCCATCTCATATCACCACACGTGGTTACCCCAATGGCCGATCTCAAGACTGGTCCGTTAAAGAAAGAAAATCCACGTATCCGTAGTGAAGAAATCTTAATTGCTCTAGCCATCCAAGCTAGTTCTAACCCATTAGCGGAATTAGCCTTAAAACAAATTCCAAAGTTAAAAGGTTCAGAAGCACACTGCTCATGTATCCTTTCTGACGCGGATCTAAGAACTTTAACCGCTCTTGGAATTAATGTGACTGAAGAGCCAGTTGGTTACGCACACAAACTATATTTTAAATAGATATAATCTAATAAAAATGAATAAAAGGGCCATTTGGCTCTTTTTCTTTATTGAAATAAAATATTTAACAAACACAAAGAAAATCATACTCATTTGTTTAGAAATGAACGATAATTATTTAGAGCTTTGTTTGTATTCGCAAAGAAACAAACGACATAAACAATAGTATTTTTCGAAAGGAAGTCTCATGAAAAGAAAGATTTTATTCCCACTTCTTTTGTTAGGCATGGCCGTCCCTTTATGTTTGACTAATCAACGTACTGGTGTCAGCGCTGAATTTATTGGGGAATGGTCTCAAAGTAGTGACAAAAACAACTACACAAAGGCCGGTTCAGCATTAAACGAAAGAATCTGCGATGAAGGTTTCGTCCTTCTCAAAAACGAAAACAATTTCTTACCAATGAAAGGTAATGAAAAAATTTCCCTCGTTGGTAAAAGTTCAGGCAACTTAGTCCGTGGTGGTGGCGGTTCCGGTTCCGGTAGCGTCAACGGTGAAGAAAACTGGCAATTAACACGTGACTCTGGTGGCAACGCCACAATTAAAGGCTCTCTTGAAGAAGCCGGTTTTCAAGTTAACACAGAAATCCAAAAGTTCTATGGTAAATGGGCAAACAGTAACTGGGGCGGCTTATCCTATTCCAACGATAGCAAGTCCGGCGCTGGTAGAACAAATGGTAATGATAGCTGGAAGGGTAACTCTGAAGTGACAATCGGTGAAACTCCAATTAGTAGCTACTCTGCTGAATTATTAGCGACCTTAGATGAATATAAGGATGCTGCTATCCAAGTCATCTCCCGTGAAGGTAGTGAAGGTTGTGACGTTAAAACATGTAACGCTCACGATAGCAAGAAGACCAATTCCAGCGCGGAAAAAGTTTCAGATAGACATGCACTCCAATTATCTGAAAACGAAGAAGCATTATTTAATGAATTACATAAACACACTGATAACATCATTATCATCATCAACTCTGGTAACATTTTCGAATGCAGCAAGTTTGAAAACGATGATAAGGTTAAAGCAATCCTTTGGATTGGTAACCCAGGTGCCGTCGGTGCTAAATCTGTTGGTAAAATCTTAAAAGGCGAAGTTAACCCATCCGGTCGTACCGTTGATACATGGGCTAGAGACTTTACAAAAGATCCAACATATCAAAACTTCTCTGATAACTCACAAACCAACTTAGTGACATCTACAGATGGTAAACAATACTACGCTCCACAAGACACAATGTTTGCCGCGGATGGTGCTCCAATGCTTAGTTATGGTACAGATAAGAACTATAAAACACACGCTTCCCCAAAATGGGATACTAAACGTGGTGGTGAAGAATTCAAAGTTGTCCAAGGTGGCTTAAACGGTGTTAAACCAGCTTCCTATGTTTCCTATGAAGAAGGCATCTATGTTGATTACCGTTATTATGAAACCCGTTACGCTGATTTAGCGGCGCAAAATAAAGAACAAGCTGACCAATGGTATGACGGTGAAGAAGGTGTCATTTATCCATTTGGTTATGGCTTAAGCTATACAAAGTTTGAACAAACAATTGTTGATTCAAACGTTAAAGGCAAAGCCGTTAAAAACGCTAATACAGAAATTACTGTTGATGTGAAAGTTAAAAACACTGGCGATAAAGCGGGTAAAGAAGTTGTTCAATTATATTGGAAAGCTCCATACAAAAAAGGTGGTATTGAAAAAGCTAATAATGTTTTATGCGCTTTCGATAAAACCAAATTATTAGAACCAGGCGAAGAACAAACACTCACCTTAAAACTTAACGCTCAAGATTTCGCTAACTACGACTTCTCTGACGCTAATAAAAATAAATTCTGTGGTTATGAACTTGAAAAGGGTACATATTATCTCTCCCTTAATAAGAATGCTCACTCAGAATTAGACTCAGTCAAATTCTCCGTTTCTAAAAACATTAAAGTTAAGAATGACCGTTATACAGGTAATGAAGTTAAGAACCGCTTCACAAATAGAGGCTTCTATGACTGTTTACCAGGGGAAAACGATATTGGTTTCGAACAATTCACACGTAAAGATTTATCCGAAAAACCAAATCACCCAACAATTGCTGATAGAACAGTTAAAGAAGGTAGCAAATACGAAGAATTCTTAACTCACGAATTCACATTAGATGATTTAGAACTCACTGATGATGGTTTATATGTCCCAGTAGAAGCCCGCAAAACAAAAGCGGATATTGAAGCTTTAGGTTGGACACAAAGAGCCACAGTTGCTTCTAAGAGTGATGTTAACGGCCTTAAGTTCGCTGATTTAGTTGGCCTTCCAATGGATGATCCAAAATGGACTGAAGCCATGAACTACATGACTTTTGATGAATTAACTAGCTTTGCTTATGGTGGTTCTCACCACAACCCAGCTCTCTCCTGGATGGATAAACCAGAAACAAACGATAGCGATGGTCCTTCCCAATTCAAGAATATTTGGTGGGCAGGCGCTCCAATCGTGGCTGCAACATATAACGTTGAATTAGCCAAAGAACAAGGCGAAATGGTTGGTTTAGAAGCCCATATCAACAACACATATGGTTGGGCTGGTCCAGCTGTCAACTTACACCGTTCTCCATTCGGTGGTAGAAACTTCGAATACTACGCTGCTGATCCATACTTAATGGGCCGTATGGCGGGTAGAGTTGTTGCCGGTGCTACAGATAAAGGCTTATATTGCTACTTCAAACACTTTGCAGTTAATGACCAAGAAAAGAACCGTGAAGGTACATCTGTCTTCTTAACAGAACAAGCTTTACGTGAAATCTATCTCAAACCATTCCAAATGTGTATTCAAGAAGGTAAGTCCCTGGCTCTTATGTCCTCCTATAACCGTTTAGGTAATATGGAAACTGCTGCTTCTTACCCATTATTAACAGAAGTCTTACGTCAAGAATGGGGTTTCAAAGGTCACATCATTTCCGACATGACGCATAGTGGTAACAGCTCAGTCAACTATAAGTGTTATGAATGTGTTAATAACCGTATCCTTGCTGGTTGTAACCAACAATTAGATAGTAACGGCTTTAGAGGAAATATCGAATGTAAATGGGACAAGAACGCTTTTGATGGTAAAGGCGCTCCAGTGTTCACAAACAAAGATGGCAATACTGTTGAATCTTATTCTTACTGGTATGCTTTAAGAAAGAACGCTTTAGAAACAATGTGGACATGCGCTAACTGTGGCGTTATGAGTAAAGTCTGCATTAAAGAAGCTAACTTAGAATTCAAAGGTGTTGAACGTAACCGTTATGAAGGTAACATCGGTAAAGAAATCAATATTGAAGTTGCTATTCCTGAAGAATTAGCAGGCGCTGCATTATCAATCGATCCAGTTACTCCATTACCAGAAGGTTTAACTTTTGAAAACAACACAATCAAAGGTAAATTAAATAGTGCATACAATGGCTTCATCCGCGTTCTCGCAGAAAAAGATGGTGTGAAGAAAGGTTCCTCTATTGAAATCTTTGTTCCAGCCTCTGCAACTAACGTTCCTGGTAAAGCCGGATGCTTCGGTGGATTAGAAGCGACATTAAGTATTGTTGGTTTATTCACCGTGGCCGTAGTTGGATTATTCTTTGTCTTAAAGAAAAAAAGAGTTAACGCCTAATGGCTGTTAATTACAATTAAGACCCCTCGCACAGGGGTCTTTTTGTTTTCAAAAAAGTAAGATTATTTCTTAATAAAACGGTAGTGCATATGCAGGCGCAATCGTAAAATTGTCCTATTTGAAAAAATGATTTGTCATATTATGAAACCTTCCTTCAATTTATATTGAAAGTACTAATGCATTACGAAACATTATAATTTTTGGTTTCTATATTCTGTTTGCACTCGAATTGAGGCAAATTGAATAATGCAAATTTAATGGAAAGGAAAACATATGAAAAAACAATTACTTATCCCAGTTTTTATTGCCGCTATGGCATTACCAGTATGTTTAAACAAGGGTGCAAGTGCTGTTAACGCCGATTGGATTGGTGAATACACATCCAAATCCGACTATCTCAAATATGGCGCTCAAATTAACGCTCAAATTGCAGACGAAGGCTTTGTACTCCTCAAAAACAGAAAAAACGAATCTGGGAAAGCTTTCTTACCAATGCAAGGTAACGAAAAAATCTCCCTCGTTGGTAAAAACTCAGTCAAGTACAAAACCAACAACGGCAACAAAGACATCGCCCGTGGTGGTGGTGGTTCCGGTGATGCTTCCCCAAGTAGTGGTGTCAACGCTCTTGACTTCGAACAATCTTTGAAGAACGCTGGCTTCCAACTCAACGCAACAGCTTTAGACTTCTACAAGAGCACAAGCTCAGGTAGTGGCCGTGCTAATGGTAACGATAACTGGAAAGGTAACTCACAAGTCGTTATCGGCGAAACACCAATCGCCACTGTTACCGGCAACGCCAGCTTAATGGCTAGCTTAGATGAATACAAGGATGCTGCTGTTCAAGTTATTACTCGTGAAGGTAGTGAAGGTTGTGACGTTAAAACATGTAACGCTCACGATACAAAAGCGACAAACTCCAGTAACAAAAAGATTTCTGATAGACACGCTCTTGAATTATCCGAAAACGAAGAAGCGTTACTTAACGAATTAAAGAATCACACAGATAACATCATCATCGTTATCAACTCCAGTAACATCTTCGAATGTGATGTTTTAGAAAAAGATCCAAAGGTTGCTGCAATTCTTTGGGTTGGTAACCCAGGTGACGTTGGTGCTGGTGCTGTTGGTCGTATTTTAAAAGGTGAAGTTAACCCATCTGGTCGTACAGTCGACACATGGACAAGAGATTTCACAAAAGATCCAACATATCAAAACTTCTCCGACAACTCTCAAACAAATGAAGTCACATTATCTAATGGTGATGTGTACTATGCTCCACAAGACACAATGTTTGCTGCCGATGGCGCTCCAATGATGAGCTTTGGTACAGACAAATCTTATAAAAATCACAATGCTCCAAGATGGGACAGCGCTCGTGGTGGTCAAGAAGCAAAAGTTGTTGCCGGTGGTATCAACGGTGTTAAACCATCAGCTTACGTTTCATACGAAGAAGGTATCTACCTCGACTATCGTTATCACGAAACACGTTATGCTGATATGGCAGAAAAAGATAAAGCCGCTGCTGATGAATGGTACAACGGCCAAGAAGGTGTTGTTTACCCATTCGGTTATGGCTTAAGCTATACAACATTTACACAAGAAATCGTTAAATCCAACATCAAGAAAGGTGGCAAGATTAACGAAAAGAACGAAGTCATCTCCTTCACAGTCAAAGTTACAAATACTGGTAGCGTTGCTGGTAAAGATGCCGTTCAATTATATTGGAAAGCCCCATATAAGAAAGGTGGTATTGAAAAAGCTGACCACGTCTTATGCGCTTTCGATAAATCCAAAATGTTAGAACCAGGTCAAAGCCAAGAAATTAGTTTATCCTTCCATCTCCAAGACGTCGCTAACTACGACTTCTCAGATGCTAACAAGAACAAATTCTGTGGTTATGAATTAGATGCTGGTAAATATGCTGTGAAACTCATGAAGAACGCTCACGAAGCATATGAAGATTACAACTTCCAAGTTTCTAAGAACATTAAATACAAAACAGACCGTTTCTCTGGTAACGAAGTTAAGAACCGCTTCACAGATAGAGGCTGGTACAGCTCAATGCCAGGTAAAGACGACATTGAATTCACACAAATGAGTCGTGCTGACTTCGTTGGCACATTCCCAACTCACCCAACAATTGCTGATAGAACTGTTAAAGAAGGCAGCAAGTTTGAAGAATTCTTAACACACGAATTCCAATTAGGTGATGTTGATGTTGCTCACGATTACAGAATCATCCCAGAAGCCGCTGCTAGAACAGAACAAGATGCTATCAACGGTGGTTGGGAACAAGCTGCCACAGCGAAAGCTAAAGGCACAGGCACCCAATTAATCGATATGAAGGGTGTTGCTCTCGATGATCCAAAATGGAACGATTTCATTAATGAATTCACATACGATGAACTCCTTAAGTACGTCGAACAAAACAAAATGTCCAGTATTAGCCAAGACAACATTGGCAAACCAGGCTTCTCCGAAGGTGATGGTCCACAAAAATTAAAGGGTGCTAACGGTATCATGTGGGTTTCTTCCCCAATTATCGCTGCCACATTCAATCCAGATCTCGCTCACAAACAAGGTGAATGCGTTGGTATGGAATCCATCCTCGGTAATGAATCTGGTTGGTGGGGCCCAGCTGTTAATACACACCGTTCTCCATTCGGTGGTAGAAACTTTGAATACTATTCAGCCGATCCATTCTTAATGGGCCGTATGGCTGCTAACGTTGTTGGCGCCGCTGCTGATAGAGGTCTCTATGCTTATTTCAAACACTTCGCTGTTAACGATCAAGAAAAGAACCGTGAATCTGGTATCTCCTTCGTTAACGAACAAGCGCTACGTGAAATTTATCTCAAATCCTTCCAAATGGTCTTCGAAGAAGGTAAATCCATTGGTGTCATGGGTTCTTACAACCGTGTTGGCTTAATGGAAACAGCCGCTTCCTACCCACTAATGACTGAAGTTCTCCGTGGTGAATGGGGCTTCAAGGGTTCCGTCTTATCCGATATGACCCACAGTGGTAACAGCTCTGTTAACTTCAGATGCTATGAAACAGTCGATAACCGTGCTGTTGCCGGTACTAACTGTCAATTAGACTCTGGTGGTTTCAAAGGCTACACAGAATGTAAATGGGACAAGAACGCTTTTGGTGGCAAAGGTGCTCCAACTTCCAAATACAAAGCTCCAGATGGTACAGAAACCGAATTCGTTTCTTACACATGGTGGAATGCATGTAGAGAACGTGTTAAAGAACACTTATACATGTCAGTCAACTGCAATGGCGTCTTAAAGAAAGCCGATTACTACGTTCAAGTTAAAGGCGAAGAATACAAAGATGTTGAAGCTCGTACAGATTTCGAATACACAGTGAGCATTGATGGTGCTGAATCTTACAGACTCAATGAACGTGTTGACTTACCAAAGGGTATCACATTCGATAATGGCAAACTCAGTGGTAAATTCGAACAAGAAGGCGTCTATCACTTAGATTTCATCGGTATGGATGCTAGTGGCAAATCTATTGGCGCGTTCAAATTAATCGTGACCGCGACAACAGGTGCTGAACAAAACTTTGTTAAAGGTTGCTTCGGTGATATCGCCGCTGTCGGTGCTATTATCGGTATCATTGCTCTCGCTGGTGCAGGCTTAATGCTTGTCTCCTTACGCAAAAAAAGAAGAGCATAACCTTAATAACTTCTAACTAAAAAATGCAAACTGCTAGGGTCGAACGGGCCCTAGCAGTTTCATGCATATAAATATGTATGCACATGACCTATAAATAGTGTTACACTATTAACGCAATAAAACAGTTAATAAAGCCGCATCTTAAATCGTTTGTATTAAGATGTTGCTTGATTATAAATCCCCTAGAAAGGAGAATGTTATTCGGCAGTAAAATCTAGGGTTAACCGAATAATAATTATTAGTTTATGAATTCAATGAAAAAGAAAGCTTTATTAGTGAGCATGATGGTTGCATCATTGGTTCTTACTGGTTGTGGTAAAGACGATAAAACCCCAACAGTTAGTACCGGCGGAAGCAGCACTGCTCCTGCATCTTCAGAACTTCCACCAGATTCTATGAAAGAAGAACCATATGAAGAAGGTGCTCCATTTGAAGAAGAAGTTGGCGACGATTGGCCAAGTTATACCGTGACATTTGACTATCAAGGCAATGGCACAAACGCCACTCAAAACGTTAAGTACAAAGGAAAACTTACAAAACCTGCAGATCCAACAGCCCCAGCTGGCAAAAAATTCTATGGTTGGATGAACGCCGCTGATGGTGGCAGAATCTGGAACTTCAACAGAAAAATGTTGAACGCTGTCATGGGTGACATGACTCTCGTTCCATGCTTCATCGATGCTGACAAAAAGCTCCAAACATTCGAAGCAGAATATTGCCCAGATATCATGGGTGAAGATGGCACAGGTATGTGGGGTGCTACTTATTCCGGTGGTAATAGAGGTAAAGGCTTAATTGGTAAAGACTGGGATTATGAACTCAGTGCTTCTCACAAGCTCGGTGCATTAAACGAAGATGAAGATGATTATCTCCCAGGCGCATTTGTCCACTTCCTCTATGTCCAAGGCAACACCTTAACATGGAAATTAAACGCTAGTGCTGCTGATACCAACGTCACATTATTTGCACGTTTCGGTGCTGAATATGGTTCCTACGCAGAAGACTACGGCTTAGGTAGAAAATATTCCTTTACTGATGAAATGTTCACCATCAAGGTTAACAATCAAGCTATTCAATATGGCACAATTAGTATCCGTAATGCTCCATCTACAGACGGTGCTTTCTTACCATTCTCTGATTATATGGTGAGCGCTTCTGTTAACTTAAATGCAGGTGAAAATATCATCCAAATGAAAGTTGAAAACAACATTACCATTTATTCTTCAGCTGGTGCTACCGCTCCGACTGTTGATGCTATTAGATTAGTCACTTCTAGCGACTTAACATGGCCAGAAGAAGACTTAACCAATATGGTGATTGATTAATGGTGATATTTTATGGGCGTAATTAAAAAATTATTAAGACCACGCGTTATTACTTGGGCGGCAGCATCCCTTGTTCTCATTGGTGTTTTAATTGCCGCAAATGCAGTTGCCGTTGGTCAATATGGATCTTTAATTGACAGAGTCTTAGGTGGTAAAAAAGCTATTACCGTTGAAAGAAACAAAGAAGATCCAGATTACAAAACAAAAGAACAAACCTACAACAATGCTAACGAAGTTACACAAGAAATTTGTAACGAAGGCATGATTTTACTTAAAAACGAAAACAATACCCTTCCTCTTGCTAAAGGTGCGAAAGTTTCTGTTTTCGGTAAAAACTCCACTAACTATACCCGTACATTACCAAACGGCGATAAGGAAACTGTTGGTATCGTTACTGGTGGTTCTGGTTCTGCCGCTCCAACTGATGCTGAAAGAAAAACAATCTATGATGCATTAAGTGCTGCTGGATTTGAATACAACCAAACATTAAAAGATTTCTACGCAAGTAGTGCTTCTGGTAATGGCCGTGACTCCAACCCACCAATGGATAATGGTGGTGTCGGTCCTTTAGCGACAGGCGAAACACCAATTTCTTCCTATACCGCTGATGTTAAGAATTCTTATGCTAATTACAAGGATGCAGCGCTCGTTGTGTTCTCTCGTATCGCTGGCGAAAACTGGGACTTACCACGCACTGCTACCGATAACGAAAATCGTCACTATCTTGAATTAGATAATAACGAAAGAGATTTATTAAGACACGTCGCCGCCTCTGGCTTTGAAAAAATTATCGTCTTGTTAAATGGTTCAAACTACATTGACCTTGGCTTCTTATATGAAAGAACCAATCAAACTGATTACAATGATTTCGGTAAAAACATTGATGCCGTTATTAATATCGGTAGTGTCGGTGGCTTTGGCATCATGTCCTTAGGTAAAATCCTTAATGGTGAAGTCAACCCATCCGGTCACACAGTCGATTTAGTATATACAAATTACGATAAGGACCCAACATGGCAAAACTTTGGTGACAACTTCGTAAAGAATGGTGCTAACTATCGTGACGCCAGTAAAACCGATAAAGATAAGAATGGTACCCAATACTATTTAGTTGAATACGAAGAAAACATTTACTTGGGCTATCGTTATTATGAAACACGCGCTCATATTCAAGCTGATGGTGAAGATTGGTACAACGCCAATGTCGTTTATCCATTCGGCTATGGCTTAAGCTATACTCCATCTTTCACAAGAGAGTTAGTCAACAAAACAGCATTAGAAACTGCTAACTTAAAAGTTGGTGAACCATTTGAAGTTCAAATCAAAGTTAAAAACACTAACAAAGTTGCAGGTAAAGATGTTGTGCAATTATATGTCGAAGCTCCATATAAAGCTAACGGCATTGAAAAAGCTTACAAAACTCTCGTTGGTTTTGCTAAAACAAAACTCTTAGGCGAAAACGAAGAAGATACAGTTACCATTACTGTTGATCCATATGATTTCGCAAGTTTTGATAGCCGTGACAAAAACGCCAATGGCTTCAAAGGTTGGGAGTTAGAACAAGGTGATTATGTCTTCCACGTCGCGACAGATTCACACACAGACTTTGATACATTCACAAAGAAGCTCACTAAAGATGAACAAATCAAAAACGACCCAGTAACAAATTACAAGGTCGAACCATTGTTCCCTGAAGTGACCGAACATATGAATGTTGCTCAAAGCTTATCACGTACTAACTTCGAAGGAACATTCCCACAAACCGTTACATTAGCAGAACGTACATTTGATCCTTCTTACTACGATAAGTTCAAATCATACGCTACTACAAATAATGAACAATATGACAAGGTTCCAAAGATGAACGCTCCAATTACCGTTCAATTTACAGAACTCATTGGTGCTGATTACAACGATCCAGCATGGGATAAATTCCTTGATCAAATGACATTCGAAGAAATGTTGAGTTTATTCAATGAAGGTTGTTATTCCACAATTGACATTCAACGTTTAGGCATTCCAAGAACAATTTCTTCTGATGGTCCAACTGGTTTAGTTTGTTTCTTAAACAACATTACTAAATTTGGTGAACCAGAAGTTTATGGTACTGCTTACTATCAATCCGAATGTTTATTAGCTCAAACATACAATGTTGAATTAGCTGAAAAACAAGGTCACGCTATCGGCGATGAATGTGTTGCTGGTAACCAAAGAGGTGACGGCTTACCATACCCAGGTTGGTATGCTCCAGGTGTCAACTTACACCGTTCTCCATTCTCTGGCCGTAATACTGAATACTATTCAGAAGACCCATACTTATCTGGTATCTTTGCCGCTAAGGTCATTAAGAGTGTTCAAGAAAAAGGCGTCTACGCTAACGTTAAACACTTCGCATTAAATGACCAAGAAACACACAGATCAGATAAAGGTGTTGCTACATGGTGTGATGAACAAGCTATCCGTGAACTCTATCTCAGACCTTTCGAAAGAGCTGTCAAAGAAGGTGGTACACATGGTTTAATGACATCATTCAACCGTATTGGTGCTGAATGGGCCGGTGGCTCCTACCGCTTATGCACAACCATCTTAAGAAAAGAATGGGGTTTCCAAGGTTCCGTCATTTGTGACTATCACACAGACGTTTACATGGACAGCAAGCAAATGCTCTATGCTGGTGGTGACTTAAACCTCTGCTCTACTAAAGACATCATGCTCAAGAAGGGTGAAAAAGAAAAACAAGTCTTACCAACCAACGCAAAAGACGTCGAAATGTTAAGACGTTCTGCTCATGGTAACTTATATGCCATCGTTAACTCCTGTGCTATGGGTGTTAAGATTCTTGGCTATAAGGAAGCTCCATGGAGAGTGGCCCTCAACGTGGTTACTTGGGCAGTTGCCGGCTGTATCGTTGTCTGGGGTGGCTTAGTAATCTTTACTTCTTTACGTAAGAAAGAAAAGGTTGCGCCTAAAGAAGCGGAATAGTTAACAACTAAACCAAAATAAGCGAATCTCAGACGAGGTTCGCTTTTATTATGCTTGACTACATTTGTTTTTAGGCGTTTTAAGACATCTTTATCAACATTATGCTTATTTATTCAACTTCGCTTAAAACGTCTCTTATATAAACCTTATTATTAAAATAATATAAAAGCGGTGCCTTACTCACACCGCTTATTTACTTTCTTGTTCTTTTACTTTCTTTTCTTCAATCTTTTTATCGAAGTATTTATAGATGAAGAAGAAGGCGATTCCTCCAATGACCATTAGGATGGACCAGAACTGAGAAGGAGTTAATCCAGGAATGAATTTGCCTCTTTCTTCGATATCCCCTCTAATGAATTCGATGAAGAATCTCCAAACACCATAACCAACAAGGTAAACGCCCATATTATATTTAAAGTGGAATTTGAAATATAAGACGATCATCACAATTGAAATGATGAATAAGAATATCGCCTCAAATAACTGAGTAGGTATTTCTTTATGAGCTTCACCAGGGAATTGAATGCCATACCATGCATCAGTTTCAATACCTCCACAGCAACCCGCGGAAAAGCAACCTAATCGACCGAATGCGTGTGCGACTGTAATAGAAATAGGGGCAATTCTTAATAATTCCCAAACACCTTTATTCATATCACTCTTTAAGAGATTAGAATCTTTTAAACGTGGATTAATAACGTAGACGTATAAGAAATATAAGCCTAGATAGACAATAACACCGCCTATTAAGCCCCCTAGGAAGGTCATCTTACCAGTGAATTGGAAACCATCTTCAGGATGGGCGATGAAATCATATAATGACTGCGTTAATGTTGCCGCTAAAAAGCCCAACGCGATCGCAAAGATACCGATAATTAGTATCATATCTCTCGCGGAACTAGAGTAGCCACTTTTATTCATGGCGATATATGTATAAATAAAACAAGCGCTTAATCCAATAAGGATAAAGATTGCGTACATATCAATTTCAATACTTCCGATAGAAAAAAGTGGATCAGGAAACATGTTTTCTCTCCATATTAATGAGGCTGACAATTATATGTCCCGCACATAAGATACCACAGACGATAGTTAAAATCCAAAAGACACGGTTATCCCATGGACTAGCGTCCACTAACTCTTGGACGTGTAATAAACCACCAAAATCAAATAAGGCGTGGATAATGACGCATAACCAAATATTATTTGTTTTAAGCATCATAACAGCGAACATACCACCGATGAGGAAGGTGTACCCAACTTGTAATAAAACGTCTAATACACCCATACCTACGAATAAGTTGGTGAGATGGAATAATGCGAAAATAGCGGTGCTTATCAATGCTGCAAAGAAGTACTTTAATTTCGCATTTCTTAAATAATCTAAACAAAGGAATAAAAGAATACCTCTAAAAACAACTTCTTCAATAATGGCCACGAAGAAAACGTAAACAATGTATAACGCGATTAAATCCTGACGGACAAAATGCATTTCTCCAGATATGAAACTAGCAAATGGGAAATTGACTAACGCTACGAGGAGACATGGTAGACACCATAAAAGCGTCTTAGATGTGGTGCTTTTCCATGACATATATGGAGCGTTACCCACTAAATAGATGAGCCAGATAAGCAAAGCACCAACCACAAAACGATAAACGATACCCGTTACCAATGTATTCATTGCGTAGTCATCAGGAATCATTTCAAGATGAACGGCTTCAAACAATACGAAAGCGGTAACCGCTAGAGCGGCTAAAACTATTGTAATAATGTATTTTATGGTTTTATTCATAGGCTACTTCGCTAGCTTTTCGCTAGGATCATCGCCAATTGGATTAACAATCGAATAACCAATATTAACTAAGTGGTCTGCGACTCTTTCTAATTCACTAACTAAAGTGGTGTAGAAAGGAGAGTTTTCCACGTGACATGTTTTATTTTGGATACGCTCATAGTGGGCGCTGCTTAATTTATTCTTTAATTCGTCAGTTTGATTTTCTAAATCATGGAGCTTTCTTAAGCTATCGCTGCTCTTATCGTGGAAGATGATGAATGTTAAATCAAACATCTGACAAACCACATCAAACATACTGTCGAATTCCTTTTTAGCGATATCAGAGAACGCTAAATCGTTTTCAACCATCTTTAATGAAGATTCATAGAAGTTGTAGGCGTGGTCACCAATACGTTCAATATCGTTAACAACATGGAAATAACTACCCAATGTCTTTTCATCGCTTAACGAAACGTTATGAGTTAAGTTGATTAAGAATTGAGTAATTTCGTTATTGATATAGTCAATCTTATCTTCGACTTCGATTAATTCTTTATCGCCTGTGGTGTCTTGAGTAAGGATACGATGATAACCAAGTTTTAAGTTGTCATAAGAAAGATGCATCATATTGATGATTTCTCTTTTGACCTGCATCATAGCGATGGATGGAGTGTTCAATAAGTGATTATCAATAAACTTAATGGATTCTCTCATCTTTTCTTGCTCTTTATCCTTGATAAGCTTGAGAGATAATTTCTCTAATGGTTTCACAAGTGGAAGGGCCGCGATCATAAAGATAATGTTATATAAAACATGGAATACAGCGATCGCTAAAGCGTTGTTATTACCAAAGATGAAATGGAAACCATCAGTGATAAATGAAGATAATGGCCAGCAGATGGCTAAGGCCACTAAAGCGGCTAAGATACGAATGATTAAAACAATTAAACCAGTACGTTTAACATTAACGTTTCCACCAATAGTGGCGATTAAAAGAGTGATGACGGTACCGATTGTCGCACCTAAAACAAGATACATAGCTTGTTCAAAATGTAACGCGCCTGTACCAACCATCGCTACAGTAATACCAATAGAAGCGGAACTGGATTGTAATAAAGCGGTGATGAAGGCACCGATTAATAATAAGAGTAGTGGGAATTTAACTGCTTCGAAGAAGTCTTCGATACCTTTAACTAAATCAGCGTTACCCATAATGGCGCCGCTCATAGTGCTTAAGCCAAAGAATAAGATACCTAAACCCGCCAAGATTTCACCAATGTTTTTCACTAATTCTTTTTTAAAGAACATTAGGATAACACCGATAACCGCTAAGATAACAAAGTATTTAGAAATAGAAATAGAAGATAAAGAAGCGATTAAACCAGTCACGGTAGTGCCGACATAAGCGCCAAGGATGATATTAACACCTTGGAATACTGTCATCGCCCCAGCGGCAATAAAACCAATGGCCATAACACCAGTGGCCGCACTGCTTTGCACTAAAGCTGTAACTGTTGTACCAATACCGAAACAAGCAAATCTGTTGTTTCTAATCTTCTTTAATAATCTTTTTAATCCGCGTCCTGTGGATTTCTTTAAACCAGAGGACATCATGTTCATGCCAACGATAAATACCGCGGCGCCTACAAATAATGTAATAATACTCAATACTAATTGTTCCATACGATAATATTAAAAAACATTTATTGAATATAATCAATAAGGCGATTGATATTTGAAGATTATATCAGTATTTTAGGAAAAAAATCATTTTGAGCTCCTATTTATAAGTAGGAGGTATTTATGTCCATTAGTGAGTTTAGATACAACAAAAAACGTAGACATTACGCGTATATTTTTAAGAAGATAGGAGCAGCGAGAAAAAATATCTTGATTAGTTCGAAGCCATTGATGATTGAAAAAAAGCACAAGAAAAACCGCATTAAAACAAAAGTTACAATCAATATTGTTCTTTACCGTCATCCAAATATTGTAAAAAGAAGCAAATTCTATCTAATTCCAAAAATTTATGTTGATAGCGTTGGTTCTTTTGGGGATATTGTTTTGGATAAATGGTTCTTTGATAAGCATGATAAGCGTAAAGTTAAACGCATTAAAAGAATAAAAAAACCGGCTACGACACCACTTGAGCGGTAAATCACCGGTACTCATATTCAAGCACATTTATTTTTATAAAACAAGATGCAATCAAAATAACTATAAATGCTTTTGTCTTTTCTCTTTGTTTCAACAAAGAATGCAAGTATAATTACTACGGAATTAAAAAGGAGAAAACTCACATGCATAAATTAGTATTAATCAGACATGGTGAATCCGAATGGAACAAACTCAACCTCTTCACAGGTTGGACTGATGTCGAATTAAGTGAAAAGGGTGTTGAAGAAGCTCACCGCGCTGGTAGAACATTAAAAGAAAAAGGCTATGACTTTGATGTTGTTCATACCTCTTTACTAAAAAGAGCTATTCACACAATGAACAACGTCTTATTCGAATTAGACAGAGAATGGTTACCAGTTTACAAATCCTGGAGATTAAATGAACGTCACTACGGTGCTCTTCAAGGTTTAAACAAAGCGGAAACCGCTGCCAAATATGGTGAAGAACAAGTTAAGATTTGGAGAAGAAGCTATGATTGCCCACCTCCAGCACTTGAAAAAGACGATCCACGTAACCCAGCTTTACAAGCTCAATTCAGAGATGTTGATCCAAAAGATTTACCATTAAACGAATCCTTAGAATTAACAGTTAAGAGAGCAGTTCCATACTTTGAAGAAGTTATTAAACCAGAAATGGAAGCTGGTAAGAGAGTCCTTATCGTTGCCCACGGTAACTCTTTAAGAGCTTTAGTTAAATACTTCGACAATATGGCGGACTCTGAAATCGTTGGTGTTAATATCCCAACTGGTGTCCCATTAGTGTATGAATTCGATGACAACATGAAAGCCATCAATCATTACTACTTAATGGACGAAGAAGAACTCAAAAAACAAATGGAAGCTGTTGCCAACCAAGGCAAAGCCAAATAGTTAAAAATATTCAACTTTTATAGGCCACGTACAAGTGTGGCCTTTTTTAGTTAAAAAAGTGTTTGATTTTTACTTAGTTATATTTAAAATATAGCCAATGTGTTTAAAAGAGGACTAAAGAAATGAACAAGAAATACGCAGTATTAGTGGTTGATATGCTCAACGACTTCGTTACCGGTGTCATCGGTTGCGATAACGCTAGAGCTATTGTTAAACCAACCCAAGAATTATTAGAAATTGCTAGAAAGAATAACGTTCCAGTTATTTTCTGCAACGATTGCCACTACAAGGGTGTCGACAACGAATTAAATTTATGGGGCGATCACGCTATCAAAGGTACATGGGGTGCTGAAATTATCCCAGAATTACCAGTTGATGCTAAAGACTATATCGTTCCAAAGAGAAGATATTCTGGTTTCTTCCAAACAGACTTAGATTTATTACTCAAAGAATTAGGTGTTACATCAGTTGTTATCGCAGGCTTACACACACATATGTGCTGCAGACATACCGCTGCTGACGCTTACCAAAACAACTATGAAGTTATCTTTGCTAACGAAGCCACAAACTCCTTCACCAAAGAAGACTATGAATATGGCTTAAGATACGCTAAAGAAACTTATGGTGCTAACAACTACAACAACAAAGAATTAGCAGATCTCTTTGCTGGTAAATAGTTAGATACATTCTTAACAAATCAAACAAAATAATGATGACAAAACCGATTGAGTGTAAACCTCGGTTCAGTCATCATTTTTATTATGACAATGTCTAAAATCGTAAACTTTTAGCGAAAATCGTAAACTTTTAAATAAATTTAGATTCAATCATTACTTTTTGAGTTACAACTGTCATTTTTATATTTGTTGAAAAAATGATTAAAAAAGTTAGACTGAATGTAGATTTCAAAACAAAAAAATATTTTGGTGCATCAATTTTTTTCATGCTGAAATCGCCAAACAAAAATGCTTGGTTAATAACTATCTATTTAGATGGTTTTAGGGCATGAACGGATTATTTTCAGTGTACCTTCCTTAACCAAGCTACCAAAAAACGCGAGTACGCTTTTTGTGCAAAGGAGGATTAGCTAAAGATGCACGCAAAAGTTACAATTGCTTCCCTAGTTTTTGGTTTAGCGGTGGGATTTGCCGCAAATATTGGCATAAGCCAAAAGATTACAAAAGCGAAGGAAGAAAACATGGTTTGTAATCATGACAACCATGAACATATCGAGTTTTCACCAAAAGCAGAAAAAGATGTTAATAGAGAAATCGTTATAACGCCTGGACCAGGAGGAGGTTCACATACACACTCATATTCGTATGCGTATTTGAATGACGGTCGTCACACTGGCGTATGTAGCTGTGGATCTTCTTTAACTGAACAGCACACTTTCTCCGCTTATTATCCATACGGTCATGGGCATAATGATATGCTTTATTGTTCCAAATGTGATACTACTGTTGAATTAACACGCCTTTATGAAAATCAATCAAGCACAGGTTCCGTTGCTTCGGGTGCGGCAAAATGGTATTTATTTATACCTGAATATACTGGCACATTTGTTTTTGAAACAACTGGCAGTTCTGATACTTATGGGGAGTTATACCTTGGCAATTACCCAACCACAATAACTACATCTAATGATGATATAAGTACTACTAATCGCAATTTCAGAATTACATGGAATCTCACCGGTGGACAAAATGTTTTCTTACGAGTGAGAGGCTGGAGTTGGAACGCTGCTAGTTTTTCTTTATCGGTTCGTCAAAACCACACACATAATTACAGCCAATTAGAGCAATATGATTCTAATTCCCACAAGTGCGTATGCTCATGTGGGGAATATCAGTTACAGCCACATTCATACAATTACCAATCATTTACTGACGCATTCCATAAAAAAGTTTGTGCATGTGGAAGAACCGTTACAGAAGAACACGTTTTCAATAATTACTTACCTTATGGTCACGGCCATAATGATTTAATTCAATGCGCTAACTGTGGAAATAATGTTGAATGCCAAAGATTAACAGAAAACAATCCAATTAACGATTATATTGATATTGATGATGCTGATTGGTATATTTTCATTCCACAAGAATCAGGCACATACATTTTTGAAACAACTGGTACCACCGATACCTGTGGAAGTTTATACATCGGCGATTACCCAACCGGTAATCCAATCGAAGATGATGATAACGGCGAAAATAATAATTTCAGAATTAGACAATACTTAAATGCCGGTGAAACAGCTTTCTTAAGAATCAATGGATATGACTGGTACTACTATGGCAGTTATTCAATTAGTGTTGTTAAAGAAATCCCAGTAAACCCAATACGTGAATGGACAATCATGGTCTATGCATGCGGTAGTTCGTTAACTACTTTTGAAAGCTCAAATATTGATGACATGATAAATGTTCCTAACCAGCCAAGCGATGTTAATGTCATTATCGAAACTGGTGGTAGTCCATCATCATGGGGCGTCCAAGAAGCTAGTGGTGCATACATTCCTTATAATAAAATCACTCGCTATCATTTAAGAAACAATAATCTCTATAGAGAATATGACTTTGGTGATTTAACTGACGCAAATATGGGTGATCAGGCTACATTTGAATCATTTTTAAACTGGGGCTTATCACGTTATCCAGCTGAACATATTGGTGTTATTTTAATTAACCATGGTGGTGGTCTTGTTGGTGTATGTAGAGATGATAGACACGACGGTGATATGTTAACCAACTCCGAAACTTCCGCTGCCTTTGCGAACGCTTTTGCCCAAAACGGTATTGATTACAATTTCGATTTCATTGGTTATGATGCTTGCATGATGCAATTACAGGATGTTGCGGAATTCAACTCCCATTATTTTAATTACATGCTTGCTTCTCAAATACCAACATCTGAATTAGGTTGGAATTACGTTCCATTACTTGAAAACATTTATAACCATAACGTAATTGAAAATAATCCTTCTGCTTATCCAGACGGAGTCGCTTTAACCGCTCTTAAACAAACAGCGAAAGCTTTCATTAACAATGGCTATGCCTGGGAACAAACACTTTCTGTTCTTGACCTTACACAAATGGCGAGTTACTTGAATGCGTTCGAACTACTTGCTGATTCAATTATTTATAGAGTGGCTCATGGCGCACTTAGTACTTTTACTATTCAAAACAGTATTCTTCAGACATTTGATGTTTATGGCGAACATAGTTACGGTAACGGTGATTGCATAGAAATGTTAAATATATTAGAAGCGAACACTGACAGTGGCCTTCTCCCGAGAATTAATGCAGTAAGAGCGTTCTTCCCAAATAATGGTAACTATGACCCTTATTATTTCAACACAACAATCGACGGCACTGATGGCTATACCATAGTCGAAGGAAATGGCTTAGTAAGATACTATGCGGCTTCCAAAGGCCGTGGTGGCAACCCTCCTATTACTCACGGTTTAGCTGTTTGTGTTGGCGCGTCACCTTATGAAATCGAAGAGATATACCCAGAATCAGAAACTAATTTCACTAGATGGCGTGATGTTGTTTTTGCCACAGAAGATCCACACTTCCACAATTTCTCACAATGCGTTCCTTACAACAACACATATCATAAGAGAGTGTGCGAATGCGGTTCCTACTACATACAAAATCACACATTTGATTACACACAAATGATTAATGGTCGTGAATATGGTCATTGTAGCGGTTGTAACGCAATGATTGATATTAGTTCCACTCCAACACCAGGCTATTAATCAGTCTCAATAAAAAGATGGGCGAGCTTAAGCTTGCCTGTCTTTTATTTTGCTTCAACACGTATTCAATAAAGAGTGATAATGACAAGGAAAAATAGTGAATTTAAATTTTTGATTTTTGTTTCAGACAACTATCCCATCTTTTCGTCTATCAATATTTTTTACCGTTTTTGTTAATTATTTATAAATAATTGTGATACAATGGTCTCGATTTGGGCGTTTTTCGGGTAAACGCTTAGAAAGAGGAGTAAACATATGCCAAATATTGATTTAGGTAAATATGGAATCAAAAATGTAAAAGAAGTGGTTTATAACCCTTCTTACGATCTTCTTTTCGAAGAAGAAACAAAAGCTAGCTTAGAAGGCTACGAAAAAGGTAAAGTCACTGAACTTAACGCTGTTAATGTTATGACTGGTATCTACACAGGTAGATCTCCAAAGGACAAATACATTGTCGTCGACAAAAACAGTGAAAACACAGTTTGGTGGACATCAGAAGGTTACAAGAATGATAACCATCCAATGAGTGAAGACGTTTGGGCTAAAGTCAAAGCTCTTGCTCAAAAGGAATTATCTGAAAAGAGATTGTTCGTTGTTGATGCCTATTGTGGCGCTAACAAGGATACAAGAATGGCGGTCCGCTTCATTATGGAAGTGGCCTGGCAAGCACATTTCGTTAGAAATATGTTCATTAAGCCAACAGAAGAAGAATTAAAGAACTTCGAACCAGACTTCGTTGTTTATACTGCTTCTAAAGCCAAAGTTGAAAACTACAAAGAATTAGGACTTAACTCTGAAACATGTGTTGCGTTCAACATCACAAGCAAAGAACAAGTCATTTTAAATACATGGTACGGTGGTGAAATGAAGAAAGGTATGTTCTCCATGATGAACTACTACTTACCACTTAA
>JBGUGI010000161.1:0-22260 GCA_045111495.1 Bacilli bacterium
ATTTCTTGTTGTCTGTAAACACCGGCTTCTTGGTTTGCTTGTGAGTTATTTGGGAAGTTACAGGCTGTCAAAAGCATGCCTGATAACGCCAAAGACACTAAAAGTTTAGAAACTTTTTTCATAAAATTATCTCCTTTGTGTTAGGTTATGTAAAAATGGTATGTCCTAAAATTTGAGAAAACAATACCTAAAGTGTGTGCGTAGCATATGTTATGTGCACATTTTTAATAATTTTTAACCTTATAACGCACACACGAAAGAAAATACGTGCAACACAAAAGTAGTGGTTTTTCCTTAAAAAAACGAGGATTTGGGTTTTCCTCGTCAAAAGTTGAATATATGACTAAATATTACTGTTACAAAAATGCGAATGTGTAACCTAAAAAATAATTACTAGTTGGAGTTTGCCTTTTTAAGGAATTCCAATAAATCTTCTTCTCTAAGTGGTTTGGAGAAGTAATAACCCTGTACGTATTCAATCAATTTCTTTTTAGACATTTCTAGTTGGCTTTTTGTCTCGACGCCTTCCACGACAATTGGAATATTTAAACTTTTAAATAAATTAACAGCGGCATCAAAGAAAACCTCAACATTTGAAGATTCATTAAGAAGTGACTTATCAAGCTTAGCAATAGAGAATGGAAGAGTGATAAATCTCGCCATATTGGAGTAGCCACTGCCGAAATCATCCATGGCAAACTTGATACCGTGTTGGCCTAAATCGTTCATAAACTCTCTTGTCTTCGCGGGATATTTAACCGCAATGGTTTCTGTAATTTCTAAGCAGAGTTTACTTGGATCAATATTGTATTCTTTGATTGTTTTGATAAATCTTTCACTTGGATTATTAAAGAATTCAGCGCACGAGATATTAACTTCTAAACTTTCAATATCCGGATTTCTTTGTAGGAACGAACATGTTTCGTTTAATACGAAGAAGTCGATGTCGTTTGCTAAGCCAAAGTTCTCAGCGATTGGAATAAACTCACCTGGTCCGATATAGCCTAATTCATCATTATCGAGTCTGATTAAGGCTTCGAAATGATTAAAGCGTTTTTTATTAATATCAAAGATTGGCTGGTAAACCATATATAAGCCTTTGCCAGTTCTTAAACATTCCTCTAAAATCTCTTTTATTCTACGGTCCCTATTGATGCGTTCTAAGAACTTACCATCTAATTCAACATAGTTGGAATCTTTAAAATTAATAGTCGCTAATGTTCTACTTAAGAAGTCGTTATACATATCAGAATTTCTAAATGCGTTGTCATTATAGAAATAGAATAGGTCGAGGGTAATCTTAACTGTGTGGTTTTTAATATTGAATGGTCTAGTGAATCTTTCTTTAATCGCACCAATCATAATTTCTTGCCCTTCTTTGTCTTTGCACATCAAAACAAAACGAGAGGAGTGGGTTTTAAAGATTAATGTTTTTTTATTAACGCTTTCAATGAATCTCCTAATCGTGGATAATAGTTCATCACCCGCTACTAAGCCAAACTTTTCGTTAAACATACCAAAACTTTCAATATCAAAGATAATGTAGTACTTTCTTTGTCTTTCAAACACTTGGCTATTGATGTAATCAATAAACGCTTCGTTATTAAATGCTTTCGAAATACGGTCAACTTTAACATCTGGGTCACAAACAGTGACAACCGCGAACATTGAACAGAGTGTGAAAGAAACACCAGAAACAATGTATTGTGGATTAAGTGTTTGAATAAGAGCCGCAGTTAAAACAATCACTGCGACAATGATTAAGACTCTTAATAATTGCTTTGGTAATATCTTGCGATAGCGGATAGTGTAAGCAACTGTCGCTAAGAAGTTCATGAACCAGTTTATGATGTATAGAGAAAGAAAAGCGGGCCCTGGTTGAAAATCATAAAGCCCACTCTCAGGATTAAAAACAAAACTAAAACACCAGTGGTGGAGACAGTTGGTGAAGAATAAAATCATGCCACATAAAGATGGTATTGCGGTCAATAGATATAACTTATTACGGGTAATTGATTTCCCAGAGGCATATAGTACGTATAAAAATAATAAATAGGAAACAACTAATAAAGAAGCGAAATAGAGTTCAGAAAAACACTCAATCCATTCAATAGGGATGGTGTCAGATCGATCTAACGCCATACAGAACGTTAGGCTTAAGAAAAGATTTATAACTAATGTAATCAAACCAACGCCAAAAATCGTTGATGTGACGACTGGGAATTTTTTCCGTGAGAAATAAGCGACAGTAATCGCTACTAGAAACACGAACGAGGCGAGTTCTAGATAATAGTTAACATGTAAATTTGTGGGGAGAACCCCAAGGGAGACCAAAGATAGCATGATACTTTTGTATTGTAGCAAAAAATAATCGCATATCAATTAAAAAGTACGTTAATATTTTCGAGACAGCAAGATAGCCGATATTCTCCTTTTTTCAGGTGCTCTGTGACACAAAATATGTTATAATCTTACACGCACAAAAGCATTTCTAGAATTCATCGAATCTCTTTTTATTTTTAGTGCTTGAATAGTATGGAAAAAATAGTCTTTCTTAGTGATGAAAACTCACCACGTATCAGACAACTTTACGAAATTTTGCATAAAGATTACGAAATTTTGTTAGTGCATGACAAAAACGAAATTATGTCTTTACTAGGCCAATCTTTCGATGACCTTTCTGTTTTAATCGTGGATAATCCATCCGCTAAAAACTATATTGAAGAAACTCTTGAATTAATTAAGGATAAAAACAATTACATGTTCTCTTTACCGGTTCTTGTTTTAACTGATCTTGAAAACATGGAAAAAGACGATAAATATCTCCATAATCCAGTCGTGGACATTATTTTCTTTAACGACACACCTGAGATTGCTATTCGCCGCGTAAAAAACGCTGTCACATTAGCGAACTCCACAAGCTTTGATGCCTTTTCTGAAATGCTCACTGTCTTGCCATCTCTAGTCTATCTAAAAGATAGAAGAGGTCGTTATGCCTTTATGTCACAAAAGTTGCATCACCTCTATAGCACAGTAAAATCCGTGAGAGGAAAAACTGATTTTGATATTAGAAAAGATAAACATAATGCTGAACTCGCTAGAGAATCTGATCTAGAGGTAATTAGAACTGGAAAAGGTAAAAACTATATCATCAAAGAAGAGGATGAAGAAGGCGTTGAATACCTCCAAGTTATTAAGGAACCACTTAAAAAGAACGGGGACGTGTATGGAATTATCGCCATTATTAACAATGTGACGGACGAAGAATTATTGAGACAAAAACTACGTGAAAAATCGATCACAGATCAACTAACTGGTCTATATAATCGCGTTTATTTTGATGAATTAACACATTGGGAAGGCAAAGATTTAAAATTCCCAATCACAATTATCTCCGCGGATTGCGATGATTTGAAACGCATCAACGATGTGTATGGCCATAACGCTGGTGATTATTATATTTGCCTAGCTAAAGACGCTTTGAAAAATGCCTTACCAGAAAATGCGGTCATCTTTAGAATGGGTGGGGATGAATTCCTCGCAGTCATTTCAGAGACTGATGAAGAAAAAGCCAAAGAATACGTTAATAAAATCAACAATTCAATCTGTGAATACAAAACTAAGGATTATACATTATCTCTTTCAGTGGGTAGTTACACCATAAAAGGTCGTGGATCTTCCATTGAAAAAGGTGTGATGTTTAGCGATAAAGAAATGTATCGCGTTAAAAAAGAACGCAAAGCGAATAATAAACAAAGCTAATCAAAAGATTATAATGACGATTTTCAATAATTGTCTTTTTTGTTAACCCTGATTTCTTTATATGCGCGCGAACTTTAAATATTGCAAATAACTTGTATTAAAATCATTTTTGTGTATGATTTTACGCAAAGGGAAGAAAAAACTTATGAGAAAAAGTTATAAATCATTAACCATTCTAGCCACCCTTTCATTACTTCTATCAGCGTGTACCGTCGTTACTTCCTCGGAAGAATCAAAAGAAGAACCCAAGTATAAGGTTACTTGGAAAAACTTCGACGGCTCAGTATTAGAAATAGATGATAATTTAGAGGCTGGGACCGTTCCTACATATGATGGTAAAGAACCAACTAAAGCCCAAGATGCGCAATACAATTACATCTTTGATGGCTGGTCACCAAAAGTCGGTGAAGTTGAAGCTGACACTGAATATGTAGCGGTATTTAAAGAAGAAACAAGAAAATATACTGTCACATGGAAAAACTATGATGGTGCAGTTTTAAAAGAGGAAGAAGTCTTATATGGCACACTTCCTAATTATGTTGGTAGTGAACCTACTAAAGAAAGTACAGTTGAACATACGTACACATTTGATAGTTGGTCTCCTGCTATCACAGAATTAAAAGGTAATACCGTTTATACTGCAACTTTTAAAGAAGAAGCGAGAAAATACAACATCACCTGGAAAAATGAAGATGGTACCGTTCTTAAAAGTGAAGAGGTTGCCTATGGTGAAACCCCTAACTACGAAGAATTACCTACAAAAGACAGTACAGCTCAATACGCCTACACTTTTGAAAAATGGGTTCCAGCCATTTCAGCGGTTACTGGTGATATGACATACACCGCTTCCTACAATAGTGAAGTGAGAAAATATACCATCACATGGGTTAATGAAGATGGCACAGTTTTAGAAGTTGATGAAGATGTCCCGTATGGCACAATCCCTTCTTATAACAGTGCTACCCCAACTAAAGACAGTGAAAGAGGTGTCGACTATGAATTTGATAGATGGTCACCTTCTGTTAGTTATGTTCAAGCCGATAAAACATATACCGCTCAATACACCAAGAAAGGTTACTTTTCCTTCGAACCAATCAATTACGAAATGGAAGAAGGCTATACATTAGATGATATTCAAGGCGCTCCATGGATCAATTCTTGCGTTATTGGGGAACTTGAAAAAATTAAAAAGCCTTCATTAAAAGATGATTTTTACGGTGCTGTTAACTATGACAATATCAGATATGGTGGATTAGGACCTTTTGAAAGTTGCGATGCTGAAGTAAATAGGGTATTTAATTTAATTTATTCTGGCGCTGCTTCAGACTCAACCACCAATGGCCTAGCTTTAACGACAGCGCTTATGAGCATGGCAAATGACAATACCACTTTAATTGGTAACTATCTCAACGGTATTGATGCTAGTGATTATTTAAGCTCTCGCGATTGTTTTGCTTCGACAAGTTCGCTTTTGAAAATCAAACGCGATGAAGGCAGTTATGAAGTCGAATATAACGATTCTTATATTAATCAAAACTTTACAAGTTTGAATTGCTTATTCTTCTATTCCGCAATGCAAGAAAAGGCCAAGAGTATTGTTAATTCTTTATCCAATTCTCTACATTTGAATCTCAGCGATAGTGATATTAATACCATCGCGGATAAGGAATATAACCTTTCTTATCAAGCTTATTACAATTACTACTTTGACCAAGGAATTACAAAGTATACCGTTAATACTGTTCCTTGGACACCATTAAAGAACGCTTTGTTGGATTTAGGTTTAGCGGCCAACGCTAAAATTAAAATCAAAAACTGTTACAAGCAAATTTTAGATACTGTCTATAACAATATGCTTGTTAATGCGAAAGCCGTTCTTGAGAACATGATTAGAGCTAGAATGGCGTTTGATAATCGTTTCATCTTAGGTCTAACAGCTTATAGAAATGTTAACGCTTATATTGCGCAAGTAGACTTTTACTTTTACGATGATGAAAGATATCTTTCATACTATAATGACTATTCTCTTGTCTATGCTTTATGGAAAAAAGCTTTCCCAATTTTAATTGAACAAGCCTACATTGAATTAGGTAGTTCACTAGAAATCAAGGCGGAAGTCGCTGAAGTCATTGAAGAAGTTTTAGATGGCTATAAGCAAATGGCGCAAAATTCATGGTTAGATAGCGCCACTAAACAACGCATGATTAGTAAGTTAGATCATATGGATTATATATCTTGCTACTCTGATGCTTACCGTAATTTTGCTAAACTAGGCGAATATACCGATATTACGACAAAAAACAATTTTGACATCTTGAAGATGTATAACAAGGCCAAAGTCGATATGTTGCTTGGCAACGATACCGATGATTCCATGTATTTTGAAACGATGCCTAGTTATACAGTTAATGCTTTCTATAGCCCAACAACCAATGCATTTGTCATTTTAAACGGCTTAGCAAGTGGAATGCTTGGTGAAACTGTTGAACAAACTCTCGGCATGGTTGGAGCGGTTATTGGTCATGAAATTACCCACGCTTTTGATTCTAATGGCGCTAACTTTGATGAATATGGCAATCAATCAGATTGGTGGTCAAAAAGTGATAGAACTGAATTCAACAAAAAAATCAGCAAAATGAGAACCTTCTACAACAAAATCGAACTAACAAAAGATTTAAAAGTTGATGGTGGCAATGTTGATACTGAAGCAACCGCGGATATGGGTGGCGTTAAAGTCGCATTAACAATCGCTAAAAAATACGAGAATTTCAATTATGACGAATTCTTTAGATCTTATGCCTTTGTGTGGTGCAGACAGCCAATTGCCATACAACAAGTCCCTGATAGGGCGAGTGATTCGCACCCATTTAATCACTTAAGAACCAATGTTACTCTTGCACAATTTGATGAATTTGTGGAAACATATGATATTGGGCCAGGTGATGGCATGTATATTCCAGAAAATCAAAGAGTGAAAATCTGGTAATTCATAAATAAATACACAAGAGCGTTCGCGTGAGCGCTCTTTTCTTTATTAATTTAAAGGCATGCATGTATAATGTGTGTATGTTAAATAGAAAAGACGAACTTATCAGTGAAAGATTGACTCTTAAACCAATCAAAGAAGATAGTAAAAAAGAGCTCCTAGAAATAGTCAAAGATCCACTAGTAAAAAAGAGCTATATGCTACCTAATTTTGAGAGCGAAAAAGAGGAAGAAAACTTCTTCCAAAAATTAAGGAATTTTACGCTTGATAAAAGTAAGTTTGTCTATGGAATTTATTCTTTGAATAAAATCATTGGTTTTATCAATCAAGTTTGTTTAGAAAATGACGTCATCGAATTAGGCTATTTTATCGCCTCAAAAGAGTGGAACAAAGGCTATGCAACTGAGGCCCTAAAAACGGCGATAAATGAACTATTTCGCATGGGCTTAAAAACCGTGCAAGCTGGCCATTTTGAAAACAATCCTGCCAGTGGTAGGGTAATGCAAAAAGCAGGTATGCATAAGATCGAAAAAACAGAAACAATAGTGTATCGAAATGAAGAACATCAGTGTGTCTTCTATGAAATCAGTCGATAAAAAGATTTGTTTACTAATTCGATATTTGGTAACTTTATTAGGGTATGAAACACGCTTTATTACAAATTAAGAAACATTGGCTATCAAACCTCATTACCTTCCTTGTCTCTCTAGTAGTCGGAATGGGAATTTTCTTTTTGTATTATTTGACTAGAACTAGTCGCACTTTGACAGAAATTTGTAACGCTACTGCGATTGCAACCGCCGCTATATTACTATGCGGATTATTGGCCTGGATGGCGCATTTTGGCGTTTTTGACATATTTGCTTTTGGTTTTAAACAACTCGGGAGCATGTTTTTTGCAAAGAACCCAATTAGGGATGGAAACTTTGTTGATTACAAACAAGAGAAGGCCGAAAAAAGGTCTAACTCTTCCTATGGATTTGTCGCTGTTGTCGCAGCAGGGCTCATTTTCGCTATCGCTTTAGTCATATTGGATATTGTCTACTTTATTTCGATGTAGACTGACTTTTTTAATACTTCTATTACTAGAGGCGCTTTGAAAAAAAATCGCTTTACTTACTTTGTCATGCGTGTATAATTGTATGCATAACATTTTTTGTGTACGTACACACAACAAGGAGGTAAAGTATGAAAAAACTGGGCTTACTACTCTGTGCTACTAGTGCATTAATTCTAGCTGCCTGTAGCGCATCTGCTGCTCAAGTCGCAAATTTACCTGAACGTGACGCTCGCATTATCGTCGAAGTCGACAGAGACATCGATAGCTTAAGCGAAGCCGGCGCTAAGAAGACTCAATTAGCTGTTTATAACAACATTAAAGCAGCTGCAACAGCCAACATTAGAATGGTTGATCAATACACAGTCTTAAATAACGCTTTCGTTCTTGAAGTAAATTCTAACGACGTTGAAAGCATTAAAGCAGTTCCAGGTGTCAAAAGTGTGACGGTCGATGAACTTCACTGGGAACAAGTCATCAATAACGATGAATATGTGACTCTCAATACAGACGAAGAAATCGATCCAGATTTACTCTTTGGCAGTAACGACAACGTCTCTGCAGAAACAATGAAATTACCTGAAGATAGCAATCTAGGTGAAGGTACCTTAGTTGCCATCTTAGATAACGAATTCCATTTCAGAGGCAGAACAGGCAATTCCGAAGACGAAAATAACGGTGAAGCATGGAATCACGAAGTATTCGGTGCTTTAGACAATGATGTCGCGGTGAGATACACCTACGACAGCATCGGTAGCGTGATTTCCTCAGCTAGCCTTAAAGCTGGAAAGAGAGCCAGTGGCAAAGTCGCTGGCGATGAAGGTTCTTTATATTTCAACAATAAAGTTCCATTCTACTTCGACTACGGCGGCGATTCTAAAATCTACGGCAAACGTGGTGCATTAGATCCAGACGTCCACAGTGATATCTCTTATCACGGTTCTCACGTTGCTTCTATCACAGCCGCCAACGCTCCAAAGTACAAAGGTATCGCTCCAAAAGCTCAATTAGCGTTAATGAAGGTCTTCACAGACTACAATGCTAAAGGCTTAGGTGAAAAACTTGGCTTAAGCAATAGAACAGGTGCTTATGATACATCCATCTTAGACGCCCTCGAAGATTGCATTAAGTTAAAAGTTGATGGTATCAACATGTCTTTAGGTAGTGACTTAGACGACTTTGATGCCGAATCAATTACATTAAAAACATTAACCAGACTCAATAAAGAAGGTATCTTAACTTCCATTTCTGCTGGTAACGCTGGTAAATCCTCATATTCATCAACAGGTGCATATTCTAACTGGATGCCAGAATCAGTTGAAACAGGTATCTTAGGTAGCTACGCCAACAACGAAGCTAGTATGATTATTGCTTCTGGCCACCCAACCAAGATCTTCTACGAAAACGCCTTCAGAATGGACAATCAAAACATTGCTTTTGAAGACCAAATCGTTAATAGAACAGGTTTTGATGACGAATACGATAAAGAATTCCGTATTAAACAAATCTATCACGATCAACCATTAGAATGGGTTTATGTTCCAGGTTTTGGTACCGCAGCAGACTACAAGGGCTTAAATGTCGCTGGTAAGATTGCTGTTGTTAACCGTGGTAGTACATCATTCGCTAACAAATACGAAGTAGCGGTTGATAAAGAAGCTATCGCGTTAGTTATTATTAACAACGACCCAACCGCATCCAGCTTCAACTTCCGTTGTAGCTTTGGTGATGGCTTCAATCCAACAATCCCATGTGCCCTCGTTCTCTTTAAAGATAAAGGCTTCTTTGAATCCAAAGGTCAAGGTTCATTCGACTTAATCTATAAACAAGTCAATGATAACCCAGCTAAGTTCACAGTCAGTGACTTCTCCACTGATGGTGCTGCTTATAGCTTAGACCTCAAACCAGATATTACTGCTCCAGGTGACATCATCAGAGGTGCTGTCCCAGAACACGCAATGACAAACTTAACAAAATCCGAAAGAGAATCTGAATTATACAAATACAAATGTTACCAATACTTAAGTGGTACATCCATGTCTGCTCCTAACTATGCGGGCGCGCAATCTATTGTTCTTTCTAAAAAGGCTGCCGGTATCTACCAAGCCGCTAAAGCAGAAAACCGTGCTTTAACACCAGAAGAAACAGCAGCAATTGATGCTTATAGAGCAACAGTTAACATGAGATTAATGTCAACTGCTGACCCAATGCACGATTACACCGCCAACCCAGAAGATGAAGGCGAAGTCAAATCCGTCACATCTCCAAGAATGCAAGGTGCTGGTATGGTCGACCTCACTGGTGCTTTGAGCACAGACGTCTACCTCGAAGGTAAAACCTTTACCGGTGAACCAAGCGGTAAATCCAAAGTAACATTAAGAAACAATGAAGATATCGCTAAAGGTGACATCAAACTCTCCTTCTTAGCACATAACGAAAGCAATGAAGCTCGTGCTTATGATGTTGAATTAACAGTCATGAGACCAGCTATCGCTCATCCAAATGATATCGTTACAAAAGAATACAACTATAAAGGTACTGTTGAATCTATCGAAAGCTTCAACGGTATGAAATATTACGATAAAGATTTAGACAAAATGATGACAGCTACAGGCTCTGTGGCCTATAAAGATGCCGTCAAAGCGGATAAAGATATCGAATATTACGCTAGCAAAGAAGACTTCCAAGCAGATAAGAAGACTGTCATTGCTAAAGGTTACTACTATAACGCCGCAAATAATGGCGTCAGTTGGGAACCATTACCAAGCTATAAAGCTCAATCCACAAAAGATGTTGAAATCGCCAAGATTGTTGGTCAAACAGTGACCATCCCAGCTGGCGATAGCACAGTAACAATTAATCCATATTCCTTAACAAAAGAACAAAAAGACGCAATCTTAGAAGTTTACGAATATGGCTGCATGATTGAAGGTTACGTGACATTAAAGAGCAAAGATAACCACGCTGACTTATCTATCCCATACTTAGGATTCTATTCCGGCACAGATAGAAATCCAGACGCCAGTTATAGAACCGTTCCAGTTGCTGAACCATTCAACTTCGAAAAGGATCCAACAAAGGTCTATCCATCCGATTTAGTTAATGACATTGCTAAATCCTTAATTGGTAAAGATAGAGCTAACATGGAATCCATGATCGTTGCTGGTTATGCAGAAAATCCACAAAGTGTCGATACCGAAAAAGTCTTAGAAAATGACTTAGCCTTCGATGGCATGACAGGTTTCTATAAAGTCGGTACTGATCCATTAACAAATGAATACGTGGAAAACGCTAAGGATAACATTTATGTCGGTGGCAAAAACACCAACACAATGATTATCCAACAATTCATGCTCAGATCCGTGAAGGAAAACTTCTTCACAATCACCAACAAAGCCACAGGTAAAGTCGTTTGCAGATCTGTCTTAGAAGATATGTTATTCGGCGATACAGGTGACCACTGGACCTTATATAAATCACACGTTGATGGTGGTTACTTATCCGGCGGTTATGTTGCACACAGAGCATGCGCAGTTGTCCCATTATTCGATGAAGCATCAGGCGAAAAATTCGAAAGTGGTGATTACGAAATCGAATTCAATTACCAATTAGCCTATGATGGCAGCTGGGTCAAGAAAGCATACGATATGCATATTGACTCCGATGCTCCAGTCGTTGGTAGCATCTCTCAATATAGAAAAGATGGCGTTGAACGCGTCAGAATCTATCTTGAAGATACAAAACTCGCTTACGGTATTATCGGTTACAACCGTGTTGATATCCAATATGATGCCACAGCGAAGAAATACTACATTGATGAAACAAAACAATTCATCGATAACTGCATGAACGAAATCTCTGAAGGTTTAGAAACCAAGAGACTCTACATCGGTGTTGTCGACTTTGCGAGAACCAAAACAGGCGCTATTGTTCATATGAATGATGAAAGAAGCTTCGCTGCTGGTTACCAAATCGTCCAAAGCACAGGTTTAGAAGCCTATCACGATTTCTCAGTTGCTAATAACAAAGTATCCTTTATTAATACACTCACAGGTATGAACGCGGATGTGAAAGGCGACTTGAAATACTCCAAGTTCGCTGCTACTGGTCAACCAATCTATGATGAACCAGAAGAAACAACACCAGCCGAAGAAGTGGAAATTCCAGATTCTTCCGCTCCAGCATCTTCTGAACCAGTTTCATCTAACCCAGCTGAATCCAGCAGTTCTGAACCAGCCGCTCCAGCCAAGAAAGGCTGTAACGGTGCGCTCGCATCCATGAGCATCATCATCGGTCTCCCAGCATTAATGGGTGCCGCAGTACTATTCCTTAAAAAAAGAAAAGAAGGAGGCAAATAGTGTATGAAAACAAAATTTAAATTAACATTATTAATTTCCAGCTTGGTTGCATTAGGTACTATTACCGCATGTAACCCAAGTGGAAAAACTTCAAATAATCCAGGTTCTGAATCCACTTCTGCGGGACAAACCACTGGCTCTGATACACAACCAGGTTCAGACTCAAGCACCTCAGCCACTGATCCATTCAGTTTTACCGCTGAATTAAGTGGTGGCGTTAAATCCTTAAACAAAGGTCAACAAGCCAATATTGAAATCTCTGAATTCAATAAGCCAGATGGTGCTACAACAAACTACAGCTATTCTTCTAGTGACGCTAACATTGCAGCCGTCAATGGTAGTGGTGTTGTGACCGCTGTTGCTAAAGGTAAAGCCAAAATTACCATTAAAGAAGCATCATTCAAACTCCAAAAGGTTGTTGAAGTCGAAATTACCGACGCCACAATCGCCAATGGTGGTTTCAACTATGCTTCCTTAGCTGGCGAAGCTGCTGTTAACCAAAGAACAGAAATCCTTGGTAAATTAGAAAAATACGCTATGGATAACCATTTAACAGGTATCACCCTTTTCGAAAATGGTGGTTTCGTTAAATACCATGAACGTGTCACATTACCAACAACCGAATACATCACCGGTTACGGTTTCGGTTTATTAAGTGAAGGTACTCTTGATAAAGATTTAGACACCGAAGAAAACGCTAAATATAAGAGATATCTCCACTCTGCTACATCTAGCGATCCAAAGAACATCAACGCTAGAAACGATACAGGTAGCCAAGTCTCCGATTTAGAAGGTTACATTACCTCCTCATTCTGGGGCACAAAGATGAACTCCAAAAAGACCCAATACGAATGGTACCCAGTCTTAGCGAAAGATACCATTAAGGTCAATGGTGTTGATCAAGCCTTCTCTAGACCAGTTCCAGTCTTCAATGGCGAAGAAATCCTTCCAGGTCAACCAGAAAAGAACCCATTAGGTTTATATAAGACATGGAGAATTTACGTTAAGACAGGCGCTAACTCAGGCTTAAAATACCGTTACAACGGTAATGCTTGGGGTGGTAAGAACTTCGATCAAAGAGATGTCGCCTTAGAAGACTACGAATTTGCTTACTACAATCTTTTAACAGCTTCCCATGGTTTAAAACGTGGTCCACAAATTGCCGCTGACCAAACCTATGGTATTGTTGGTGCTCTTTCTTACAACAACAGAACAAAGAAGACCTCTGATGCACAATCCCAAGAATTATGGGAAAACATGAAAGCTGAAGGCCGTTTAGGTATTAAGACTGATACAGACCCAGTTAATGGCGAATACATTGAATTAACAATCTTAAACGCTATTGATAGATTCACTGCGATGTACACACTCTCTAGCAGCTTATACTCCCCACTTCCAAAAGAATTCATCCAAACAATTGGTGATGGTTCCATTCAAGCTGGTTCCCCAATTTATGGTACATTCAACAACAATGATGGTGCTCCAAGTGGTCATAAAGATAAAATGCTCGACTATGTCCTCTCTGTTGGCCCATATATGTTAGAAGATTGGGACAAAGGCCAAACAATTATCTTCAAGAAAAACGATTTATGGAATGAACCAAACAGATACTACATTCAAGGTATTAAATTAATCGTTATCGATACATCTAGTGATGCTGATGCGATTTATAAACAATTCAATGCTGGCAAACTCGACAGCACTGGCATTCCAACCAAACATATCGCTGAAGAAATGGGCCAACCACGTGTTTATAAAACAAGAGGTGACTCCACATTCAAATTGAACGTCAATTCTTGTACACAAGAAACATGGGATGAATTATTCGGTCCTAATGGTAAGATCAACAAAGGTTCCACATGGGACGTCAAACCATGGATGAGTAACGATAACTTCTTAAATGGTTTATATTACTCCATTAATAGAAAGGTATTCGCTGGTAACCGTGGTGTTAACCCATCCGTCAACTACTTTGCTGATTCCTACTTAAATGACCCAGAAAATGGTAAATCTTATAACGACAGCAAAGAACACAAAGCCGCTGTTAAAGGTTATGAAGTTTACGATAAAGATGGTGAATCCTTATATGGTTATTCCAAAGATAAAGCTATCTTATCCTTCAAGAAAGCCGTTCAAGAATTAGTCCAATCTGGTGCCATTATTAAAGGTACAAAAGCTAAACCAACCAAAATTACAATCCATATCAAATGGATGTATCAAACAGACGTCAAAGAATACGGCGAAGAAATCAAGAAATACTTCGAAGATGCCTTCAACGATTCCAGAGTTAGTGACAATACAGTCGTTCTTGAAGTTACTCAAGACGCCGTTACAAACTGGCAAGACGTTTATAACGAATACCTTATGAAAGGTCAATTCGACTTAGGTTTCGGTGCTATTAGTGGTAACACATATAATCCTCTTAACTTCTTAGAAGTCTTAAAGAGCGATAACTCTTCAGGTTTCACCCTCAACTGGGGTACTGATACCTCCAAAGTTTCCACAAAGAAACCATTAATCTACGATGACAAGATGTGGTCATTCGATGCCTTATGGGCTGCTGCTGATCACGGCGGTGTTGTCGAAAATGGTAGCATCATTAAACCAGTCAAGAAATCATTCTTAAGATATCTCGGTAACGACTTCAACAATGGTGCAACATTCTACGTTACAACCAACTTCTTCTTACACGATTCCGTTAAGTATGAAATCACACGTGTTTCCTTATACGCTGTTGGTTCCGGTAACTTCGATCTCCCATTCACAGTTGACGCTGATGGCGATTATGTCATTACATTATCTCAAGCCAAAGCTCAAGAAATCGTCGCGGAAATCATGAGAGTTAATAAGATGGACGATAAAGATAAGGATAACTACAACGACCATCCATTAGAAATTGATAATTACGGTATCTACTGGACTATCGAAGTCTATTACAATTTGAGCATTAAGAAAGACACATCTGGCGATGAATGGGGTACACCATCCGAATCCTACGTCACAGCTGCTAAGAACGAAGATGCTTGGAAAGACTAATCAGGAGGTAACTGACCATGAAGATGAATAAAGTATTATTCCTCGCGTTAGTCACCGTTGGCTCCTTAAGTGCCTGCGGTACTAAGACAACATCATCAATTGCCCCTGCAACTTCTTCAGAACAACCAGTGACAACTATTGTTCCATCAAGTTCATCAACATCTTCATCATCTGAACAAAAACCAAGTATTCCAGATAATACCGACATTGTTATTCCTAACAAAGACGGTAACGACATTGATGTGAAAGAGGAAGGAGCTTACTCCGATAAGCTCTTCCTCAACCGTCGTGTTGTGGGCGTGAGCGTTAATGGTACAGATAAAATTAGAGGAATTGAGCGCGCATTATGCAAGGGCGATCAATTAAACTTTGTTTCTGCTGATACCTCTATCGCTACAGTCGCTGAAGATGGTACTGTTACCGGTAAGAAATCCGGTCAAACAACCATCGAAGTATCTGATAAGAATCACCCAGATGTGAAGAAAACAGTTGAAGTTTACGTCTATCCTGAAGTTAAGAGCTACATTGCGAATACTTATTTAAACGCTCTTGGTGCTATTAACGAAGATGACTTAAAAGCCGTCTGTGACCACGAAATCTACGAAAGAACAGTTTATAAAGTAGATGATAAAGGCAATAGACAACTCCATATGTATGGCGCTTGGGATCAAAACATCGTCGTCAGTCTCGATGATGCCTATCTCCGTTTATATGAAACCGATGGCAATAGAAAGACCGATGATGGCAACATGACATTCTTAGATTATGAATGGATCTTCTACACTAACAAGTTCTACGATACATATGGCTTCCATACCAGAGGAACTTCAAAAGGCTATTATCCAGTCTCCACGGTTTCCTATATGGATCAACCACGTACCGCTCCACTCTTTGATATTCTTGATAATATCTTCGTCAGTGGTAGAAGTATTTTCACAAATACATTAGATGGTGCAAAATTAAGCGATCGTTTCCTCAGCATCGCCCGTGCTTCCTATATGAATCAAACATTCAAAGGTTCATGGGGTAGTGGTTCCTTCTATCTTGAAGCTAATCACACTGATGAAGACAATACCGCTGATCAAGACACCGAAAATAACTATGGTATTCCTGTCGGTACAGCAATGCCAGAAACTGATTATTACAGATTCATCGTTAAGGATAACAAATTAGTGGGTTATTCCATCCAAGCGGAAACAAATTACGAAATTGATGGCCAAAAATATGTTATGACATATGACATCGACCACTATTTCGAAAGAGTGGATGAAAGTAACAAATCCAAATTAGTTGTCTATCCAAACGTCAAAGACTATACGCTTGCTGATTACTTATTTGCAATTTAAAAAAATGAGCGTATCATATAAGCAAAATTTAATTTTTCAAAGAAAGAGGTTTTAAAACATGAGAAAACTTAAAACATTACTCGTTCTTTCTGGATTAGCTGTTTGCGTGTTAACAGGTTGTAAAACACAATCTAATACAAGTAAGAGCAGCACCGCTCCAGATTCAACTACCACCTCATCTGAAGTTGTAAAAACACTCGAAAGCATTAGAATTGCCGCTGAACCAACAAAGAAAAATTACTATGTTGGTGATCAATTTGATGCCGCTGGCTTAGCCGTTAAAGCCGTCTATAACACAGGCGAAGAAGACGTTGCCGCTGACAAATACGTTCTTTCTGGTTTCGATTCCGCAACCCCAGGTGAAAAAACAGTTACAGTTACATATGAAGGCAAAACCGCCACATTCAAAGTCAACGTTATTGCCGTTGTTGCTGAAAGCATCGCTATTACCAGCGAACCAACAAAGAAAGATTACTTCGTTGGTGATCAATTTGATCCAGCTGGCTTAGCCGTTAAAGCCACATTCAATAATGGTAGTGAAGCCACATTAGCTGCTAACGATTACCAATTATCTGGCTTCGATTCAACAACTGCTGGTGAAAAGACAATCACAGTTACATACGCTGGCAAAACAGCTACATTCAAAGTCAACGTTCAAGCTATTGTTTTAGCGAGAATTGAAGTTGTTGCTGAACCAACAAAGACAACTTATTACCAAGACGAAGAATTCGACGCTGCTGGCTTACAAGTCAAAGCAGTGATGAACAATGGTTCTGAAGAAGTCTTAGCCGCTGATGCATATGCTCTCTCCGGTTTCGATTCTTCTAAAGGTGGTGTTAACACCGTTACTGTCACCTATCAAGAAAAGACAGCCACATTTAACCTTACAATCATCGGTAAAGATGGTATTGAAATCACCGCTCCAACAAAAGTTCGTTATGGTGTTGGTGATGAATTCGACGCCACAGGTTTGGTCGTCAAACAAAAATATGCTGATGGCACAAAGAAAGAATTAACCGCTGATCAATACTCAGTTACAGGTTTCGATTCTTCTTCCACTGGTGAAAAGACTGTTGTTATCGTTGTCGGTACACAAACAGCCGAATTCAAAGTCAACGTTTATAAAGCTGACTGGACCACTGAAGAAAAAGCCGGTATGGCAGAAGAACTTCTTTATGAAATTCCATTCTTCCCAAGCTTTGTGCTTGATGTTAATGGTGTTGCTAACGAAGAAGATCCAACCAAATTAGATGTTGCTTGGTTTGAAGCAAAATCTGAATTCGTTGCTACTGAAGACGATTTAATCGCTTATGCTGACCAAATCGCTTCCGAAATGGTTGGTGAAAAAGAAGCATGGACACCATACGCTCTCGTTGGTATTCAAGCTTCCTACACATTAGATGTTGAAAAACTAGGCTTCGATACAACAAAATTAATTTTCCAATTCTCTAGACAAAAAGGTGACCTCGCTAGTAGCGATGAATTCCAAATGTTAAGTATTGGTTTCGATGCTGATGGCAAATTATTAGTTGCCGCGACAATTTGTGATTTCCCAGATCGTGCTTATGATTGGGAAGGTAAAGGTTATTACGTTAATAACACAGCAAGTGATGGTAGTGACCTCAACATCGTTGAAGACATCTACTACGAAATTATCAATGACCGTGCTGCAAAGATGTTCTCTGCTAGAGGCACAGCTACAGATGATTTCGAATATCCACAACCAACAAGTTCCACAGATAACTGTGCTTACTTCGTTGATGCTATTAATGAACCATACTTCTTAGCTAACAAATATAGTAAGCAATATGATACAGCTTCTTGCACCTTAGAATTCAATAAAGGTAAAGGCGCTGGCTCATTCACACAAGCTGATTTAGATACCGTCTTAGCTAAATACACCGCTAATGGTAAAGAAATTACTACTGATTCCACAACATACAGCTTCACAACTTATAGCGTTAATCTCGATACAAATGGTTTCGATATTACAATTACATACTTTGTCATCCAAGGTGACATTGTTATGGAAATTAAGTTCAATGGTTATACAGCTCCAGTGGTTGTTGGTACAATGACACCATTAGATGTTGCCAACCATATCTGCAGTTTCTTCAAAGACTTAGATCCAGAAGATGAAGGCAATGGTGCATATTCTGTTGTTGTCGGCTTAGACTACACAACCGAACAAATGAAGGGCCTCGTTGATAGACTCTTTGCTCCAGCAGAATTCACTATGACAGTTCCATGGCACGATGATACATTCTCAAGCGGTGAAGCAATGGAATGGTGCAGATATGAAAACTCCATTGGTACAAAGATTGAATTCATTGTCTATCCATACACATTCTCTGATGGTACTGAAGGTTCAATCATGCAAGCTTACTGCTATACAGCAGAATAATTGCAGATACCACAAAAAATAAACAATTAGGACTGTCGAAAGGCAGTCCTTTTTGTTACTTTTGATAAAATAACGAAAAATTATTAAAAAAGTTCGATATCATCATTTTTATTTGACAGTGTCTTGATATTATGCAAAAATACTCGTTATATCACTCTATATTCGTTCACCATTCTTGAAGAATGGTCGCGTTTGTGGTATAGTTTAGCAGCGTTTATATATGAAACGCGGGAAAGGAGAAAAGCAATGTTAAAGTATTCAATTAAAAGAATTTTACTAGCGTTCTTGACTGCTTTTATTATTTTGACGTTGACATTCTTCTTGGTCAAATCACTCCCTCCAACGAGAGTTATTTCTCCGGATGAAAACGTCAGATATGCTTTCTACGTCGATCAAGTTCGTCTAGGCTATTGCATTCAATCTGACATTTTGAGACCAGATCTCGCTAAAGAACCACTCGATCAAATGATTCTCGATAATAAGGACGTTTATTTCTACACAACGCCTATTATTAATCAATATTTCTCTTGGATCGGTAATATCTTCACCAAATGGGACTGGGGCAGATCAACAGTTATTGAACCAAACGCTTCTGCGATTAACATTATCGGACAACGTTTACCAGTATCTATGTCCGTTAATATTTTTGCGGTTTTAATTTCATTGCCTCTAGGTATCGGTTTAGGTATTCTCGCCGGTTTAAAGAAAAATACATGGGTCGACCACACCATTTCAACAGTGGTCATGATTTTCATTTCTATTCCTTCCTTCGTTATCATTTCATTCTTAATATATTTACTCGCTTTCAAGACTGGTTGGTTACCAACAATGTGGCCAACAAAAGACCAGTCTTCAACTACTAAAGTATTAGCGTATATTATTCCTCTCATGGCTTTATCTTTCGGCACTGTTTGCGGCTACACAAGAACAGTGAGAGCGGAATTATGTGAAGTCATGTCTAGTGAATACTTATTATTAGCTAGAACAAAAGGCTTAACAAAGAATCAAGCAATCACCCGTCACGCTTTAAGAAATGCGTTCGTGCCTATTTTGCCAAGCGTCTTAGCGTCATTCCTTGGCATCTTCGGTGGTTCCATGATTTTAGAAAGACTATATGGCATTCCAGGTATTGGTGGCTTATTCATCGAAGCTGTTAACCAAAACAATCCTGACTACAACGTTTTGATGGTCGATATGGCAATTTACGTCATCTTTGGCTTACTTGCCGGTATCTTATTCGACTTATCATACGGTTTCATTGATCCAAGAATCAGAATGGGGGCGAAGAATAAGTAATATGTTAGAAGATAAAGATTTCGAACTATTAGAAGAAGAAACCCCAGAAACAAACACTGTCGTTGAAGACGATGAAATCAAGGATAGTGACTTCGTTTTAACTGAAGTTGATTCAACAGTTCATGAACAAAAATTCCAAACCAAACCAACAACGTTCTTCAAAGACTCTCTCAAGAGATTCAGTAAGAACAAATCATCTGTTGTCGCTGCGTACATTTTAGGTGGCTTATTACTCTTATCAGTAGTCATTCCTGCCATTGATACAAGTGACCTCTCTGCTCCAAAGCCAGAAGAAACATATCTCGCTCCAAAACTATTTAAAGCGGGCACAGGTTTTTGGGATGGTACAAGAGAATATAAAAACATCGCTGTTGACGTTAGCGCAATGCCTGACGCCAAAACAGAAGAAGAAAAACAAGAATATTGGTGGCCAGCTAGCCAAAAATTCCCACAAAGAAGTGCTATTAGCAAAAAGAAATTTACTGAAGAACAATATACCAATGACGTTTCCACTCTTGGCTCCTTCGGTAAAGAAGGCTATGTCCACTTTGGTTACTACTCAGATCGTAAACAAGGTGACGCGGTGGAATTCGCTAGTGAAGAATTAGCCACATTAGACCTCAATGAAAAACTCTACTTATCTGTCTTCGATACATATGACGAAGCTAAGATTAAAGAAGTTGAGGGCAAAGACAATTTAGGCGCTCCTGATAACTATGTCATTGGTGAATCCGCGATGTTCCTCGTTTATACCGAAGAAGATCCTGTCACTCATGAAAAAGAAACAAAGGACGTTCAATTAACTGAATACGCTGTTGCACACAATATCGGTAGTGCGGCCGCTAAGAAAGATGCCAAACTCGATGTCAGTGCGTTAGTTAAAGAAAAAACTGGTAAGGATACAGTGGAAGATGCCTACTTCGCAGTCAGAATGATTGCAGAACACAAAGGCAAAAACGTCTGCTCCTTAATTAGAAGTATCGTTTTCGAAAGCGAATCCGCTGACGCAGATACCAAACAAGCTTTCGATGATATGTCTTTCTTAGATGCCACTAAACAATTAGCGACATCCAGTAAAGAAGGCTACAAATATTGGAGTAGTACTGGTGTAAGAAGAATCTACCTCTCCAAAGCGCACTTCTGCTCATTCGTCTATGACACATATGAAGCAGCCTTTGGTCAAAGAGAAATCGATGGCTTCTCCATCTTCTCCTTGTTAGACTATGAAAAAGCCGGTTGGGTTTCTTTCAAAGACGAAGATGGCTTTGAAACACTATATTCTGATGATGATGGTTTCTATTTCGCTGATAACTTCGTTTGTAAAATTCTCGATGCTGAAAAGTGCCCACTCGCTAAACCAATCGTTAAAGAAGACTTCTACGGTTATGAAAACTTAGGTGACTTATCCGTTACTGTCACAGTTTATAACTACAAGGTTATGGGCTATAAACAAATGCCAACATACCTTATGGGTACAGATAAATCTGGTAAAGATATGCTCAAGATGGTCTTTGAAGGCTTAAGAACATCCTTATTACTTGGTATTATCACCTTCGGTATCTGCTTTACCATCGGTCTCGTTTGGGGCTCTATCTCTGGTTATTTCGGCGGTACAGTCGACTTAGTCATGGAAAGAATTAGCGATATCCTTGGTTATATCCCAGGCATCGTCTTATTAACATTAATCATCATTCACTTAGGTAGTAACTTCGGTTCATTCCTCTTCTCAATGTGTTTGACCGGATGGCTTGGTACTGCGGGTCTAACAAGAACCCAGTTCTATAGATTTAGAGGCCGTGAATACGTCCTTGCATCTCGTACATTAGGTGCATCTGACGTAAGACTTATTACTCGCCACATCTTACCAAACGGCTTAGGTACAATTATTACCGCTTCCGTCTTAATCATTCCTAGTGTTGTCTTCTCTGAAGCTAACATCTCTTACTTAGGTTTAGGTTTAAAGAATGAATCCTCATTAGGTGTTATCTTATCCGATAACCAAGCGGAATTATTGA
>JBGUGI010000162.1:0-3200 GCA_045111495.1 Bacilli bacterium
AACCGTTAAAGGTGGCCGTCGTATGAAATTCACCGCCCTCGTGGTTATCGGTGATCACAAAGGCCGTTACGGTTTCGCCGTTGGTAAAGCTGCCGAAGTCCCAGATGCCATTAAGAAAGCTAGTGAAGCTGCTAAGAAGAACCTCTTCAAGATTCACTTAGTTAAAGGCCAAACAATTTCTCACGAAATCGTTGGTAAATATGGTGCCTGTAACGTTTACTTAAAACCAGCCCCAGAAGGTACTGGTATCATCGCTGGTGGTCCAGTGAGAGCTATCCTCGAACTCGCCGGTGTTCAAAACGTTTGCAGTAAAGTCTATGGTAGCCGCGCTCCAATCAATATCATTAGAGCAACCAACCAAGGCTTGAACAACCTCAAGAGCTACAAAGTTATGAAAGAACTTCGTGGCAAAGAATAAAATATAATTATTCCTTATTAAATAGAAATAGGAGGTGCATTTATGAAACTACATGAACTTCAAGCAACAGAAGGTAGCCGTTTCGAACATTACCGTAAAGGCCGTGGCCTCGGTAGTGGTAACGGTAAAACATCTGGCAAAGGTCAAAAAGGTCAAAACTCCCGTAGTGGTGGTGGCGTGGCCTTAGGTTTCGAAGGTGGCCAATTACCACTTTGGAGAGCCTTGCCAAAACGTGGCTTTAAGAATGTTAATCATATCAATTATGCAACCATTAATGTTTCCGCTTTAGAAAGATTTGAAGACGGAACAGTGGTTACTCCAGCATTATTAAAAGAAGTCGGTTTATTAAAGAAAGAATATAACGGTTTAAAAGTCTTAGGTAACGGCAAGTTAACCAAAAAGTTAACAGTTCAAGCCAATGCCTTCTCCAAAACCGCTGAAGCCGCAATTAATGAAGCTGGTGGCAAAATTGAGGTGATCTAATATGAAAAAGCTATTAAACATCCTCAAAAACAAAGAGATTATGGGTCGTATCGTCTTTACGATTATGATCCTCTTCATCTTCCGTTTAGGCGCCCAAGTCACCGTTCCTGGTGTCACAATTCCTGAAACAAGTGCCTTAAATACCTACTTAAATGGTAATAACGCCTTGTCACTCATGAACTTGTTAGGTGGTGGAACCTTACAAAGCTTCTCCATCTTCGCTCTTGGTGTTAGCCCTTACATCACTGCGCAAATTATTGTGCAGTTGTTGTCCACTGACGTCTTACCTGCCTTAACAGAATTAAAACGTCAAGGTCAATACGGAAGAAAGAAAATTGAAATGGCCACACGTTACTTAACATTAATGTTAGGTGCCGTTCAAGCTTATGGTATTATCAAGACCATGCAAGCTAGTGACTATATCACATTTGAAACAGCGGACGTCGAAGTCCTTACCTATATCTACATTATCGTTGTCTTATTAGCCGGTACCATGCTCGTCATGTGGCTCGGTGACCAAATCTCAACAAAAGGTATTGGTAACGGTATTTCTATGATCATCTTCGCTGGTATCGTTAGTTCCTTACCATCTCAAATGACTGGTGCGTGGAATATGTGGTGTTCCCCATATATCTTCGCTAGAGGTGAGGGCGAAGCAATCGCAGGTATATTTAAATTCTTATTATATGTATTTGCTTACTTGCTCATCATCGCCTTCGTTACCTTCATCGAACTATCAAAAAGAAAAATTCCAGTGCAACATTCTGGAAAGGGTGGCGGCCAAACACAAAGTATGGCGCGTGCCTCATTCTTACCAATTAAAATTAACTCCGCCGGTGTTATCCCAGTCATCTTCGCGAGTTCCATCTTAATGGCACCAAGTGTCATCATGGCGTTCGTCGATGCTGAAAATGGTGCTAACGCTCCTTGGTTAGGCATCTTCTCAACCTCAACATTATTCGATAATGGTGGTTGGTATATGCCATGGGGCTTAATTATCTACATCATCTTAATCGTCGCGTTCTCATTCTTCTATGCGAACTTGCAAATCAATCCGCAACAACTCGCTGAGAACTTCCAAAAGAATGGTTCCTATATTCCAGGTATCCGTCCAGGTAATGAAACAGAACGTTACGTAAGAAAGGTCTTAAACCGTATCACCGTTATTGGTGCTATCGCGTTAGCCTTCATTGCCGCTTTACCACCTGTCTTAACAATGACTGGCGTGTTCGGTGGCAACCAATCATTAGCCTTAGGTGGCACTGGCTTAATCATCGTTGTCGGTGTTGCTCTCGAACTTAACTCTCAAATCGATGGCTTACTCGCTGGTAAGTCCTTCGAAGAGGTTGTGGCTTCTGGAGGTCAGGCTTAATGAAAAAGAACATTATTCTCATGGGCCCTCCTGGTGCAGGTAAGGGCACGCTAGCTAAACAACTAATCGCTCTTGGCTATGTCCATATCTCCACAGGTGATATGTTCAGAGAAGCCATTAAAGCCGGTACCGAACTCGGTAAATTAGCCGATAGTTACATCAAGCATGGGAATCTTGTTCCTGATGAAGTGACAATTGGTCTTGTGAAAGAAAGACTCTCACAAGATGATTGCGCTAAAGGATTTCTCTTAGATGGTTTCCCAAGAACCACGCCACAAGCTGAAGCTCTTGAGAAACTCACTAAAGAAATAAATCGTCCAATCGATGTTGTGATCAACTTAGATTGTGATGAAAATGAATTAGTGAGACGCATTAGTGGTCGTCGCGTTTGTAAAAACTGTGGCGCCCCATATCACATCGAAACCATGAAACCAAAAGTGGAAGGTGTCTGTGATATATGCGGAGGTCCTCTCTATCAACGTAATGATGATAATGAGGAAGCCTTAAAAGTGAGATTAACTCACTACACTAATCAAACAAAGCCACTTCTTGATTTCTATCAAGCAAGAGGCTTGCTCGCTAACTTCGATTCTTTAAGAGGTAGCGCAGCATTATTCGATGAAATTGCAAAATTTCTTAAAAGTTAACTTATGATTATTGTCAAGTCACCAAGGGAAATAGAATTAATGAAAGAAGCTGGCAAATTAGTAGCCAAAGTCTTCGAGACTGTCGCGCCATTAATTAAACCAGGTATCTCAACCTATGAGATTAACGAAATCGCTGAGAGAGTGATCTACGAAGGTGGTGGTACATGTCCTTGCAAAGGATATTACGATTACCCCGCAGGTACATGCGTCTCCGTTAATGAAACGTTAATCCACGGCATTCCTTCTAAAAAGATTATCTTAAGAGAAGGAGATATCGTTT
>JBGUGI010000163.1:0-15270 GCA_045111495.1 Bacilli bacterium
CTTATCGCTATTTATTAGTTTGTTTATTTAGATAAATGACACCCGCTTTAATGTATTCCTGCTCATCTGATTTAGTAAATGATAGGAATAAAGTAACTAAACCAATAAGTAGACATATCCCGGAAGCAAATAACCCTGCTACGGTTGTGTAATACGCCCCCAAGCCCGATGCCCATTCATCGAATTCAATAAGTGAATTAGATATTAAAATAAAGAACACTAAGGAAACAGTAAGAAAGCCTAAACCTAAAGCCGTAAGAAAGATACCGTACTTACGTAATCTAATAGCCGCTTCAAAGTGTTCCTTACCAATTTGAATAACTTCTTCTTTGGTGTATTCCTTACCATTTATGACTGCTTTTTCCATGTTTTATACTTTTCCTTACGATAAATATAGTCTTTAGCAATGTTTATATAATAATCTTCTTTTCTATCGATGACAGAAAAAATTAATAATCCAATGCCTAGTAGCAAAAATAAAGAAGAAACAATGGCAGTGGCAATAAGAACAGCTTGACCACCAAAGGCAAATAAAATGATGATTGGAAGGACTATCATGAATAACCAACTAGTGCGAATAATGGCTTCCGCACTTAAATATAAAACCACCAAAAGCAAGCCAATAATACTACAGGCAATGCCGTGTCCTCTGGCTTTCCTTCTAGCGCTATCGTGATCTTTTCCAAATTGGATTAAGACACTTCTTTTATATTGTTTACCAAGGATCTCTAGGGTTTCTTCTTCCATTGACGTACTCCTCTTGTTTAGCGTCGTACACTTCTTGAGTGATGAGACCTTCATCTAATAACTTTTTATATTTCTTAAGTTCTTCAATTTCTGGATCGATTTCTTCTTCTTTAACGGGCTCTTTAGACTTTTCTTCATAAGCCTCTCTCATTGCTCTATTATTTTCGATTTGAGTTAATCTTCTGTAAGCATGGTCAATATAGGCTTGATCTGGTTTTTTAATAGCGCTGACCACTAATAAGATGATGCCAACGAAAATCATGATTGAATAAATAACAACATAAAAGTACATCTGCGCTGGCATTGATTCTGGTTCAACAGTAATGTATTGGTAATATTTAATACTTTCGTTATATTCATCAATTGAGGATTGTAATTCCGCCATAAGGACCATCGTGATAAGTAAGGCAAGAGTGCCCAAAATAGTAAAACCAAGGCCAATGCCTCTTGGAATCCAATAGAACTTTGGATAAGTTCTTTTACCATACTCTAGTAATTGATTTTTGGTGTATTCTTTATCACCGATAATTACTGGATAAGTCATAACTAATTCTCCTTCGCATCTTTAAGATAGTAATAGTAATCTTCAAGTAAACTACCATGTTTATATATTTGATCCGCTTCTTCATTCGCGGGTAATGGTTTTCTTTCATGTTCCATATATACGAAGAACATATGGTCATCATAATAGTAACCAGACATTAACTCTTTATCATCAGGACCCTTGCTATAGTACATTCTTGAATTCTCATTAACATCCATTGAAATGAAGTCCGTATAAGAAAGAGTGTATTCATAAGCATCAATTGATGAATAAGGCATATCTATCACATATGATTGAATATCTTCAGTGGTACTTAAGTTAGTAATAGAGAGCTTATAAATCTTTTTGCCTGCATAACCTGAGATATAGAAGTTATATAAGTCTTGACCAATTTGTTCATAAGTGACACTAGCGATTTCAGTGCATGATGTTCCTGCTTGTTTACCTATTTGACAGTTAATGTGATAGAGCAATTTATTTTCAGTATGCTCCGCGGTAGTAATCCATTCAGGAACTTGTGATGTGGAATAGGTAGGTGCAGTGGTTGGACCACTTTTTTTGCCGAAAGAGAATAACTGCATGTGTCCATACTCATTAACGGAGATAGAAACGAAAAAGACCACTAACGCAATAGTGTCGATAGCCATAAAGATAATGGCAAAGACTTTACCTACTATATGTTTTTTAGGTTTAACATCACTATTTTTATTGATGTCTTCTAGATTATTTTGCTCGGCCATGTCTACTATTCTAAATCACTTTCACAAATTAGACTATTTATTTATAAAAAACTGCTAGATTATTGAAAAAAGATTCCAGAAGGAACCTTTATCCATCCTTTTGTTCAACGATATTAACATCAATTGTGGTTTTATTACCGTTGTTCTTTTCAATCTTAAGACTCACCACGAGAAGAGGAGGTGTATTAAATGACTTTGTAAAAATAAAGTAATCACCTTTGATATCTTGAATAACATCAATACCGTATCTATTAAATAGTTCTAAATACTTACTATAACCAAGGTTATATTTTCCAGTGGCAAGAGCATTGGAAGCTGCCACTATTTGATAACTGACTTCTAAGCGATTAGCAAGACCATCCGCCATTGTTGAAGCGTAATATAAAGGAGAATCAAGACAGAGGACATAAGCGGTATATGTTGGATTACCATCACTATCATATGTCACTTGGTACTCTAGTGGTTCATGATATGTGTCGCCTTTATCGATTTTATAATTACCATTTTCAATACGATATCTATTGAGATGTTGGACGAAATCCACTTTTAAGATGAGCGATTGACCATCCAATAATTTATCTAAATCACTGGTATCCTTCAGTTCTTTACGTCCGTATGTAAAGTCTATCTCGTGATAGTGATATGAAATGATACGTTCATTATCAAAGAATTTACCAGTCTCTGGATCTCTATTAGAGACGACTTCATCGTAATAGTGATACCTTTTTATAAAAGTAAGAGATTCGTAGACGTAAATAGCTTGCTCTCTATGGGTATAAGAATATGGTTGTTGATCAAAATCTTCTTTAGTAATCGTTTCAGTAACTTCAGTATAGAAGCAAAGGTTATTTTTTCTATCGTAATATGCCTTACCCACTGGATCTATAAATAGTTCATTGAAAGCATCTTCTGTATTTTGAAGTTTAACATCATATTTCTTTTCTACTTTATCGTCACGTTTAATGGTTTCAACGGTGAAAATATCATCATAAGCGCCATCCCATTTAACGATATTAGATGTATAGGTCTCTTCTGACTTAGTGTTTTCTTGGCTCTTTGTATAAGCGTAGGAAATATTTGTTTCTGAAATATATGGATGATAGTTTCTTTTTTCCGCGGTCGTAGTAAAGAACTCAGTATTAGATTTTTTAGTGGTTAGTTCTTCTACACCATCGACATAACGATATTCTTCTTCGACTTCATCAATGTGAGAAACCTCATTCAAATTACTTAAGTAGTGAGACCTGTTACTGTCTGTAATGTAGTCACTTTCACCACCAGATTTTCTAAATGAATATTTTTCAAAATATTTATTAACTGGACCGTCAATCTTTTTATTATTGCAACCCCCTAATAGGAAAGGGGTAACTAAGAAGCTTAATAAGAATATCTTTTTCATTTGGTTTATCTCACCTCACCAAATAGTGTACTAATCGTATTAATACACGTCAACACTTTTAAGATATTTTCTTACTTTTTTAACAATTGAAATAAAAAATCCCTCCTAGCTAGACGAGGGATCATCCCGGCCATCCTAAACCCAACATCATCGATAGCCGGAAAGCATATAATATACAAAACCTATATTTTTGTAAATAGAAATTTACTAATTTCTTATATCCTTGAATTTTGAATTGCTTTATAGCCACTTGTTTAAAACAAAAAGTTCCCACCAATTGATGGGAACCTTAGCTTGCTCGTTATTGCTTAGTTGCGTGAGTGTTGACGCTTAATAAAAGCAAATGCAACGCCACCAATGAGCGTCAAGAACGATATCAGTGAAATAACCCAAACAGGTACTCCAAATAAAGATGCTAACATTTGTTCTTTTATGCCGTCAGCAATATTCTTGACTTGGAGTGCACCGATAAACGCTTTAAAGCCCACTATCATGCCACTAAACAAAACTTGCAAAAACTGGGATAAGGCATTCATTTTAGGTATCCTCCTTTCAGCTACAATATAATGCTAATTTTATGAAACTAAAAGAAGTTTTTTGTGACTTTTGGGACGAGCCCTTATACATCCTTCCCCTTATAAAAGGGGGAAAGGATATGTATAAGAGGAAGGATGATATACCTTAAAAAATTATTGCTTTTTTTAATTCTCTTTTTAGGAATACTTTTTCTTCGATGAGTGAAACGGCCCAGTGAGTAATATTACCACAGCCAAACATAACGATAATCATGTCCATGCTCATGATCACAGCACCTGTTTTGTATAAGATAAACCAAATGCCATAATACACAATGTTGCATATTAAAGAGTTGATAGCGTTGTATTTGGTTTTGCCCATACCCACGAAGATTGCGTCTGGTATTTGAGAGAATGCATATGCTACGTAGAATCCGAGATTCTTAATAACTATCCCAAATATCACTTCTGGATTACTGAGTTTTTCAATTGAGCCGAAAAACCATTGATATGTAGGAATCAGTGCAAACCAAAGAATTAACGCGAATGTTGTAATGGAATAATAATTGGTTTGTCTAAGGTTATAACCGTTTTCGCCTGCATCTTTTCTGATAATTTCTGATAAGCATGTGATTGGAATTAATAACCATCCCCATATGAAATTGTTTGAAACCCAATAATTACCAGACTCACTAACAGCGTTAACCATTCTGCAAATCATTAAGGCATATATGATGTTATCTAAGAATTGTTGACCACCCGCAAATAAGCCAATACGTCCCCAATCTTTAAAGTAAGTAACGTCTCCTTTGTCGTACTTACCTACTCTTATGTATTTACCGTAAATAAGTAACGCTACTCCTAATCCACCCATGACAGTGTTAGCAATAATGTTACTAACTGCAATGCCGTCGACACCAATAGATGGGACTAAAGCAAAGTCTGACAAAAGACTTAACAAAATCTTTGCCACTAAAAATGCATACATATACCACGACTTATCAATGACTATAAAAACAACAGAAACATAACTAAACACGATTCCAATCATGAATGCGATTGTTTCTAAAGAAAGATAACGATATGCTGCTCCGACATCTATTTCGTTCGGATTCATATAAGAAACAAGATATGTACCATAAAAGAATGTTCCTATTGAGAACAGCGCATATAAAGCAACGACTACTATTCCTAATTTAAATACTATCTTGTTGAAACTTTCGGTTTTCTTAGCTCTACTGAGAACCGAATACATAGGAATGATTAGAAACGCACATATCGTTTCATCGATTAAATCAAACCATTCCATTTGCCCGACAATATCTAAACTGCCTGGGCTTGTGTTTGTGGTAATTAATCCAGTAACCACTGTCTGGTAAATTGCTGGCACTAAAGCCAAAAGGCATAACGCCAAATACATTTTCCAGTCGAACTTTTTGAAGTTGTTCCACCAGTTTTTAATTTTTTCTTTCATGAAAAAACCTCCTTATCAGTCCGAGAAATTAATAACACCAGTCATGGCCGAACCAACAATAAAGAAGGAGATACTTTAGAGTTAAATTCGTCTGTTACAATTTCTGAACAATTAAATTATATAGCACCATTTGATCCCACTACAAACACAGCATTTTTGTTTCTATCTATTTTTCGTGTCTGTATCAATACTTTTGCTTTTATAATATTTTTAGTGCTTTTTGAAAAGGAGATAATCCGTATGAGAAAAATCGAACCATATTTATTAAAAGAAGAACACACATTCGGTGATCCTAGCAATTTATTATCTCTTCAAAAGAAAGTTGCAGAAGACAAGAAGGTTGTTCTAGAAATCGAAACCGATTACAAAAAGAACCCTGAAGAATATAAAACTGAATATATTGACGCGAAGCGCAACCATTTAAAAAACTGCGTAATAGGTAATTATCTCATTTTGAAATATTATGAAGAAAAAAGCATCATGGCTGATTTGTTTCATAGAGATAGTCAAAAATCAATGTTGGAAGAAGACGGGTGGATGCTTCCTTCTCAACTAATAGGAGTTGAATTAATGTTTACAGGTGATTTCCCTATTGAAGAAGGCTATATGAATTATTTCGACAATAATTTCGAACGTTTTTTCGGTTTTAATATTGGAGAGCCAAATTCAAGAGTAGACAGATATTACAAACAAGCAATCCGATGTTATCAAGAAGGACTTTACTATTCATGCGTTGTTTCTCTTTTCCCAATAATCGAATCGATTCATCAAGTGACAACTCGTTTTAATGAAGACAAGTTTTACAGAATTAAAAACAATCTAGATAAAGTGCCTGATTTGATGAGCAAAATCATAAAGGTGTTCAATGTAGAAAACAAGTACATAAAGCATATTATTGAGCAATTTAACGATTTAGCTAAAAACCACTATTTCTCTAACTCTGTCAAAAGATTGGAAGAACCGAAAATAATCAATAGAAATCGTGTTATGCACGGTGTGTTTAGTAGAGAAATTAGTCGAAAAGATTGTCTCCAACTTTTTTGCACCATTTCATGCATGAACCTAATCAAAAACTTATTGGACGCAAACGACGCTATTGAATCTATTTCAGAAGAATTAGAAAAGCTCTCATCTAATTAATGCTAAAAGCTTTCTTGTATGCTTCCAAATTATCTCTATTTGGAAATATGCACATATACACTCGTTTAAGTGTCTTTGGTTGATAACTAAATAATGCTTCAGCGCATACTTTTGAAGCTTCTTCTATTGGATAACCAAATGCCCCTGTCGATATAGATGGGAAAGCTATTGATTCTAAGCCTAAATAATCCGCGAGTTTTAAAGAATTAATATAACAATCATATAACGTCTTAGCTGGATTTGGATCTGACCAATATCTAGGACCAACAGTATGAATAATATATTTATTATCTAAGTTATAGGCTTTAGTGGCTTTAGCCTCACCAGGTTTACAGCCTCCTAATGTACGACATTCTTCCAATAGTTTAGGACCTGCGGCTAAATGGATTGCACCATCAACACCACCACCGCCTAATAATGTTTCATTAGCGGCGTTAACAATTGCGTCCACCATCTTACCAATCTTTGTAATATCAGCGTATATAACTTCAATATCCATAATTATTTCAAAACAAAAGTCACTGAATCTTTATTTAATAAAGTATTAAGTTCATTATCACTAAGGTTAATATGACCTAATCTAGTGTACGACCAACTACTAGGGGCATAGAACACTGATATAGCGTTACCGTTATATAAAACAATATCACCTGGTAATGTATCTATTTGTTCATCGTTTCTAATAATAGATTGACCAATAGAACCAGTTTGTTCAAAGCCACCATATTCATGCATATTAATGGTTAAAGGCAAAATCTTCTTTAATGCTTTAACTGAATCATTATCTAACCAAGTAACATCTATTTCTTTATCGTCTATTTTTAACGTCATGTTATCATCCTCATCTACCACACTACTTTGTGAGCTTTTTATAGTTGAACTACTACTTGTTATCGAAGAAGATGAAGCACACGAACATAACAAAAATGTTGATGTCGTCATAAGTAATAGTTTTCTCATTAAATGTTTCATTTACTTAGCATCCAATTCGCTATTAGTATATCACTTTTTTGAGGGTATAATTGAGGTAGATGGAAAACAGTATCAAGAAATATCAGCGTGCTTTTTTAATATTCACTATCGCCCAGTTCTTTATGATACTGAGCTTATTCGAATATGGTAGTTCAATTAAAGCATTATCCGAATTCATGGTTCTATTTGCCTTATTCCAAGGCGTAGCGTTAATCATGATGATTGTCGCTACGACGAAATTATATAGCTTTAATAAGAATTTCTTTTATTCATTAATTACCATAATTGTGTGCTCATTTATTAGTTTATTAGGTACGGTGGCAAAAGAATCCACAGAAGATATGACAGTCGCGTGGTCACGTGGTTTAAATGTCTCTTCTGATATTTTACTTTGTATAGCGTATGCCTATTTCTTCTTAGGGGCCAAAGATCAATTTACTAGTTATGGTTTAGAAAGAAACGTTAAAAGAAGTAGATTAGGCTTCTTCTATGTTACTGGTCTCACTATTGTGATTAATCTGATGAGCTTTATTGGCTCATTTAACGGCATGAAAACTAATGTCTTAGTGGCGGCGATATTTAGATATGGCACCCTAGCGATGAAGTTTTTCATGTATAGCTTTATGTTTATCGTCTTAATTTTGATGATGGTTTATTTAAAGAAGAACTATAAGGAGGAGGAAGCTCATGAAGAACAAGAGTAAAAAGCGCTTCGCCTTCTTTAGAAAGTACTCCACGCTTATGGTCGCTGCTTTGCTCATCCCTTCTATCGTCGCGATCTCTCAATACGTGTTCTCTATCGAATATGTTTTCCATAATGAATACTATTCTGGTGAAGAATTAGAAGTTGATGATTCAAAGTTTGAATTAACTGGCATTAAACATATTGGTAAAGTCTCACAAAGTTCCTCTAACTACTCTTATCAAGGTGCGGCTTGTTATGAAGATAAATATGTCGTCTGTTTAGATGGCTTAGAAGCTATTCAAATCTATGATTCCAAATCAATGAAACTCTTGCATCATATTGAAGGTAGCTTTAACAAAGAATGGCACTGCAACCAAGCTTTCTTTGGGGATCAATATTATAAGATGAGTGATGAGTTCCCTCTTTTCTATATCTCTATGGAACATAAGAATGTTCATTCAACGATTGCTTTCCGTATTTATAGTCGAGGTGGCATTTATCACATCGAAGAAGTACAAACTCTTTCTTTAGAATTTGATTTAGAAGAAGATATCATCTATTATCCAAACTCTTATTATGATTTTGATGATGGTCTTATCTATTATGGTGGTTATACCGAAAACACTTACATGAGAAGTGAAACGAATAAGTTAAAGTATTATTCTTTCCCAATGCCAAGTTATAGAGAAGAATATTATGAGTTCCACACTAGTAACCCAATAGATGTCTTTACTTTACCAAGTGAAACCGCGACACAAGGTGGCTTTATCTCTCATAGTCACTTATATCAAACATTCTCTTTTGGTTCTAAAGATGACCCATTAAGAATGCCTGTGATGCGTGTCGTTGATTTACAAAGCCAAACCATCATTAAAGAATATAAAAACTTAGGTGAACAATTTGGGGTCTATACCGAATTTGAACACCTCGCTGTTAATAACGAAGGTAGGTTGATATCGTTAGGTAATCCGTTCGATATTTACGAATTCGAGTATAAAGGATAGTAAAAACAGCCCCGGAGGAAGGCTGTTTTTAGTTGGGTTTAGTATTACTTATAACGCTAATAAGAGAGGAAGTACTGCTTCCAATGTATGGAAGTAGATAAGTCTCATGAGATTGCCCTTTGTATCTTCAGATAAGAAAACAGCAAGAGTGGTAATCTTTTGTTGGGCTAATTCGCCCACTGCATTACACGCTGGTCTTAAGACTTCTGGATCATAAACGAATTCATGTTCATCTAAAGTAGGAGTAATAAAGTTATATAAGCCATCTGTGTATAATAAGCCAATCATATCAACGAAGCCTAGTTTAGAAATTCTATCCTTTAGTTCCGCGATTATCTCATCTGGTAAAGATAAATATAGACCAATGAAATAAGAGATTTCAGATTGGATATTATCAACATAATGTTCTCTTGTGGATAAATCTCTACTCACTTCACCTTCTGGTGCTTCTGGAATAGGTTCTAATAATAAACTAAGGAAGTATTTAACGAAATCAACATCGTTTAAATAATATAGATCTTCTGGATAATTTGAATTTTGCTCTTTAGGTTTGAATTCACCAAGTTGTAAATCTGGATTAAAGGCTTGGATGATTTCATCCGCTTTATCGCTATATAATTCAATATCTTTACCAATACGTTTTAAACCATATTCAGTAGGTGCGACATAAGTGACTAAGTCAGCGGAATTAACAATATTAAAGACTGAATTATATTCTTTTTCGTTAGAAGCACTGACACCCTTTGGTGTTTCAAATAGATAAGCGTAATAATTAGCTTCATCCACTACTTCGTTATCAAAAAGATATGTAGTGATGATATTAGCGATAGCCGCCGTTCTTGAATAACCATTAACAAAGACTTTTGGCTCGTTATATTTTGCTAAATATTGTATTAAGGTTGGTAAGACCTTTTGTGCGCCTAATGCAAAGCCAACGTGGTTACCAGTTTTACCAATGGTTAAGTTATTTTCCCATTGATGAGAATACTTATAGCCAGACATGGTTAAGGCCACTAAGTCATCATTACCAATCTTTTTATGGGCTAAAGAGAATAAGACTGTGTCTTTATCTTCTTCTTGTTCATAATCTGCAGAATAGAAAATATCATCAAAGCTATGATATTGATATAATCCGTTTAAGACATCTTTATCAGGGGCTGCGACAACGAAGGACATCGCTTCAATAGCGAGTTCTTTTTTAAATTCTGTTGATGGATGGGCAAATGATAAATATTCTCTTGGGACTTTATAGCTGATGTGAATGTTTTTATCTTCCTTATCCTTAAGGAGAATGGAATCAAACTGCATTTCATAAGCATCTTCATCGACACCTGGATCACTGCTTTGTGAAGATTGGCTACTTGAAGAAGATGAAGAAGGAACAGAAGACTGTTTAGATTCACTACTTGAAGAAGATTCTCTACTAGGTTCACTACTTGGCGTGGAACTTGTAGGTTCTGATTGTTCACTAGTGTCACTACTAGATGGTTTTATAGGCTCACTACTAGATGGTTTGTTACTACAAGAGACCACTAGGAATGAGGCCGCTAACAATAATAATATTTTACCTTTCATATATCTAAAAACTCCCTTGCATATCAACCTATCACAAGATTTGTCACAAATGTGCCACATGTATACACGTATATAAACAAAAAAACTAGGTATGCCCTAGTCTTTGTTTGAATTATTATTTTCTTCTTCGTTTACCACTTTATCAGCGGTGCCCGCCATCGCTTGGCCAAATGACTTACCAGCCTCACCAAATGATTTACCCATTTCTCGCCAAGCATTACTGACTTCAGTATGACCGTTTGCTTCAATCATATTTTCATCATCAGTAAATACCGTCTTCATGGTTTTACCTAAAGCTTTACCAAAATTAGCGAACGCTCTTCCTGTATTTTTACCAGTTAATTTCCATTTATCTTTTAATGCCATAATTAATAATCTTCTTTCATGCGGTTATATATTATAGCAGTCTTGAAGTTATTGCATAGTAGTCTGAATCATATTCGTGCTCATCGACGATAACTCTTTCATTAGAATAGGTGCCTGCCTATAACCCAACAATGTGTAAAATTTTTTAAATATGCTTTATCATATTAGTGAACACAAAACATTATCTAGACCAATCAGAGTACTTTATTAATGTTTTTTGCTATCTAAAGAGGGAGATTTATATGGCAGAGAAATTATTAGAGATTAGAAATCTTAAAAAATACTATGGTAAGGGAGACTCACTAGTTAAAGCTTTAGATGATGTCTCTTTTGATGTCTATAAAGGAGAGATGCTTGTTTTATTAGGTAACTCTGGATGTGGTAAATCCACTCTTTTGAATATTATCGGGGGGATGGATAGTCCTACTGATGGCAAGGTCTTATTAAACGGCACTGATATTACTTCTTATAAAGACAGAGATTTAACAAACTATCGTAAAGAAAAGATTGGTTTCATTTTTCAGTTTTATAACTTATTACCTGATTTAACCGCTTTAGAAAATGTTCGTATGTCATTACCTAAAAAAGACACAGAACACTTAAGTGAAAAGACATTAGAACTCGTTGGTTTAGGGGAACAAAAAATGAAACAATACCCTAGCCAAATGAGTGGCGGTGAGCAACAAAGAGTGTCTATCGCTAGAGCGTTAGTGAAAAACGCGGAAATCATTTTATGTGATGAACCAACTGGTGCTTTAGATGATAAGACTGGTCGTAAGATACTTGAACTATTACAAGATATAGTAAGAAACCAAGGCCAAACTATGGTGATTGTCACTCACACCACCCCTATTGCCAGTATGGCTAATAGAATCATCACTTTAAGAGATGGCAAAATCGAAAAAGAAGTAGTTAATGAACATCCAGTGGATGCTAAAGATATCGTTTGGTAAGTAATATGAAACTAACTAAGAGTTTATTATTACCATATCTTAAACGCTTTTGGTTAATGCTATTAAGTGTCGTCTTAGTGGGCGCTTTTGGCTGTGGTATCTTAATTGGTTTAAGAAACGCCTTCCATAATGTGAAAAACAGCATCTATCAACTTAAAGATGAATGTGGCTATCCAGATTTATACGCTCAAACAATCGATGGCGTGGAAGATAAGTATTTATCTTATTTACCTGATGACTTTAATGAGTATATGGGTATTAAGGAAATTGAATACCGCACTACCTACACTACGACATTTGATGCAAATAATAATTCATACTCAGGAAGATTAATTGGTTTTGATAAAGATAGTTTATTAAAGCAACATGTTGTAGAAGGTAAAGTCGAAGAAGGCAAAGGTATTCGTATGGAATATTACTTTGCTAAATCTAATGGCTTTAAAGTGGGCGATACCTTTAAAGCAAAGATGCCTGATGGCACTTTTAACGAATATAAGATTGACGCCACTATTGTTTCCGTTGAATCATCTATCGTTAAAGCGGATCCATATTCCATTTCTTCTTCTCGTGACTTTGCTTATGTCTATGTGCCCAAAGAAGAAATCGTTAATCATTCATCTAAAAAGACATTTAATGAATTCTTAGTCTTCTTTGAAGATGGTAAGAAACTAACACTAGATCAAACCATCGATAAATTAAAAAGCTACCTTAAAGAAAAACAAGGTTTGGAGCTTAAAGAAGAAGACATTAAGAAGTTACGCAGTAATATGGCGTTCGCTACGACATATGATGACGCTGAACAAATCACTTATTTTAACGATGCAATAAAAGCGCTTAATCTTATTACCTTATTAGCCCCCGCGGTCTTCTTTGTGGTGGTCTTAATTGTCACCGCTTTATTCTTATTCCAAATTGTTAAGCAGTGCCGTAAGGATATTGGTGTTATGCGTGCATTAGGTGAGAAAACACGTTCCATATCGCTTATTTTCTTATCAATTGGCTTTGTCGTTGGTCTATTAGCCTGGATTATTGGTGTGGGTATTGGTTCAGTATTTACTATTCTCGCTAATGGAGCCTATGGAGGAGCGCTTAAGTTATTCCCACTAGCGTTTACCTTTCAACCAGGAGCGATGTTTATCTCTTTAGGTATTGTGGTCTTTGTGACTGTTCTCACTGCCTATCTAGCCTCGATTAATATTTCTAGAATCAAACCAGTCGAGGCAATGAAAGCTTTACCACCTTCTAATAACAACACCCCACTTCTCACTAGAACTGTTTTTAAGAAAGCTCCTATTACTTTAAAAGTATCAATCTCACAATCATTAAGAAACTTATCACGTTATATTCTTTCTGGTATCTGCTTATTAGCGAGTGGCATGTTAATCTTTATCGCTTTATCGATAGGTGAAAGTAAAGTAGCGATGATGAATCAACTATTTGAAACAAGAATCAATTATGATGTCCAAGTCTATTTTGATAATCTACCAACTGATGAAGAGATTAACTTAACATTTAATGATGACGCTAATATAGCCTCTAAGACGCTTATAAAGTATCTACCTAGTGAAATGGTCAATACCTCTAATAATAAGAAGACTACGGGCTTAATAAATGGTTTAAAGGATAATCAGGATTTAATCAAAGTTGTGGATGATTATGATTGCACGATTGATGTCCCTAAAGAAGGTATTGTTTTATCTACTTATCACGCTTATTTATTGGACGCGAAAGTTGGTGACATTATCAATGCGAACGAAGTACCACTTAAAGTAGTCGCGATATCTAATGAATGGATTTATCAAGTAAGTTATACAAGCTTTGATAGTTATGAACCAGAATATTCACGCGGTTCCTTATTAGCGAAGGTCAAAGATCAAAATGCTTTCTTTAATAAATATAAAGATGCAGAGCATATCACTTATATATCATTCACTAATGTCATACATGGAGAATTTAATGACCGTCTCGCGGCATTTGAAATATCTTCGCGTTTATTAACGGCAATGGCCATTATCGTTGGCTTTATGATTGTCTTTAATATGATGCAAACAAACTTAAAAGAGCAAAAGAGAACATTCGCTACGATGAGAACATTAGGTTATCAAAGACGTTCTATCTCATTAGCGAACTTATTTACTAGTATTATTCAATTTATCGTCGCGATGGTCTTTGCGATACCTTTAGGTATATTACAAGCTAAATACTTATTAAAGTCTATTTCTATTCCTGATCAAATCTATCCATTCCCTAAAACATGGACAATGTATGTCTTCTCTACGATTATTGTTCTAGTGTTCCTTCTTATTTCTCATTTCCTAGTGATGGGTAGAATGAAGAAATGGAACTTACCAGAATCAGTCAAAGAAAGAGAATAATAAAAAAGAGACACTTAACTAGTGTTTCTTTTCAATGGCTTTATGCATTAACACTCTGGTCTTTCTCGCGAGAGTGTCTTCTTGTAAGTAAGTTGATAGCTTATTTAAGCATATTTCTCTAAGTAGCATTTCATCTAGCTTACCATTCGCGGTTAATGGGAACTTATCAACATAGACAATGTGTGAAGGTATTTTAATCGCTGGTAAGCTCTTTCTCATTTCATCTAAATACTTTTGCTCATCGAAGTGTAATGGTTTTTTAATAAGTTCCACACAACCAATAATAAATTCACCTTCATCAATAGAAGGGAAACCAAGAACGCGGACTTGTCCGAATTCTTTAAACTTTCTTAGTTCTTCTTCTATTTCCTTAGGGGAGATGTTTTCTCCTTTACGGATGATGATATCTTTCAGTCTTCCACATAAAACTAAATAACCATCTTCATCTAAATAACCTAAGTCCCCTGTATGAAGATAACCATCTTTATCAAATGGTTGCTTGTCTTCACTTAATTTATAGTAACCATTAAAGACGTTATAGCCTTTGACTAAGATTTCACCCTTACTTCCTTTAGGCAATAGTTTCTTACTTTCAGGATCCATAAACGCTAGTTCGATACCTTTCATCGGTATACCCACAGTGGTCTTTTTCTTAATACTTGGAGCGGTAGGATAGACTAAGGATATCATTGGGGAACATTCAGTTTGTCCATAGCCATTTAAAAATTTATCTTTGCCATACTTCTTTTCTAAAAAGCTAAATTCAGTTTCGGAAGTAAAT
>JBGUGI010000164.1:0-7020 GCA_045111495.1 Bacilli bacterium
CAAAGCCTCGGCTTTTAAGAACATTTCATGACGCAGATCAGCTTCGATTTTAAAGCCAGAATTGACTAAGGTAACACGCCAAATGAAACGACCGACAAACATGATGCCAGCGACAATCAAAACCTTTAAAGCTAAAGTACCGATTCTCGCGGTATCACCGTTATTTTGTAAGATATCAACAACTTCACCTAAATATTGAGGAATATAAAGTTGCACAAAATCCACCGCGATTAAGGCAATGATGCCAATAATGTAGAGCGGTAGGTATTTGAGATAGTAACGATTGATGTGTCTTCCAAATAACATAATAGGTTCTCGTTGCAATAAATATTAACATGTAGATATGTTAAAACAACACTATAAAGCGTTTTTATTTTTAGAAACTGTCTAATTCCCTAATAATAGAGAGTTATTTTTTCTAAAATAGCGCGATATGGTCCAGCTTTAATCGTAATGTCGTTACTTGGTGTCGCTAAATGAAAGGAACAGGTTGTGGAAGCCACAGTTTGATTCTCTTGATTAACTTCACCGTTCACTTTGATATAGCCGGAATCATTGACGCTGATGGCGACATTTTCATCGACCACGAACGTCTCTTCAAATGATACTTTTGTGTAATTATATTGCTTAGCAATAATTTCGATATTTTTAATTTCTTTATTGAAATGGAAAGTAATCTCACCATTGACGTATGTAGATTCAACACCTAAGAAAACATCACCTGTTTCTTTAGTGCTGAAATATAATGGATTAACAATTGATTCAAGGATGTCTGAGTCAATATTGACATAAGATTTGATCTTTTCGACATCTTGCACGTTTGTTTCTGATTTAGTAATGTTTGCAAAAGTCATATTAACTTGCGTTAGACCGTTATTGTCTAAAGTATCTGGCTTACGATAAGAATAAAAATCGACACTTCCAGGTTTTGCCGTGGACATCGTTGTGTAATCCCAGCCTTTATCATGGCTTTCGTTAGTAAAACCAATGCCCACTTCTTTACAGGCACTTAAGACAAAAACGACGGGAATAAGTAATAAAAATGACTTTTTCATAGAAACATTATGACACAGTTTGTTATTTTTCACTCATAGAAATATTAGAAATGAGGAATTCCACTGTTGTCTTTGTGTAATAAGTTGATAAACGTAATGTGCCTATCATATCAACGTATGGATATTCAGAAACCTTTTCTTTAGGGAAATAGAAACCTGTTAAGCGGGAAGTCTGGCCAATACTTGTTAAGATATGTTGGGCATCGCGAGAATACATCAGTGATTGCGTTCTAATACGGCTTAATTTGAAATGTGGAGAAGGCCATGTTTCTCCAAAAGGAGAAAATGATTGCACTAAATCGTAGTTTTCACGATTGATATCGTTAATAAACATTGGAATAGTTTCTTCTTCACCTTCTTCGATAACGCTTTCTTTAGCTAATTCATTAAAGGCCGCTTTAAACTCTTCAAAAAGTTCTTTCTTAACTGAGCAACCACCCGCAGAAGCATGTCCGCCAGCGGTGAGCATAAATCTATCTAAAGCGTTGAAAGCGTCAACAACATTAAAGCCTTTAGGGGCACGACAAGAGCCCTTATAGACATCACCGCTTTGATCTAAAGCAAAGATAATGGTTGGTTTATGATACTTTTTAGCGAAGTAATTAGCGATTAAGCCAATGACACCTTCTTTTTCATTGATGACAGCGATAATCGCATCTTTACTTGTGTCGATATCTTTAGCGTTTTCCACGGCGAGTTTAGTGAGGTCTTTACGCTCATTATTCACGAAATTAATCCACTCATTGTAGTTTAAAAGAAGGTTTTTGTCGTCTTTGGTGAAGAATTCGACAGTCTTCTTAAGAGAATCCTCATCTTCAACCAAACGTCCCACAGCGTTGACTTTTGGGGCGATTTTCATGCCAATCGCGGCTTCAGTGAATGGTTCTTTTTCTTTTAATAAATCAATATTAAAGAATTCCCCGTCTTCATACTCACTGATCACTAGTCTAAGAAGATTACGATTATATTCTCTAAGAGGCATCATATCAGATACTACAGAGATAGCCGCTAGCGTTGCTAGGTACTTATCGTATCTACCTAAGAATTCTTTAGCGAACATGAAGGTCACAAAGCCCGCACTTGTCGCCACTTCACCAAAGTTAGAAACAACTGGGTGAAGAATGTAATCAGCGATAGGTAAAACTGGGTCAGCTTGATGATGATCAAAGATTAAGACATCTAAGCCATGTTTTTTAGCGTATTCAATGCCTTCAAAAGCGGTAATTCCGTTATCGACGGTAATGAGTAAGCCATATCCTTCGTTCACTAGTTCTTCCGCGTATTTGAGGGTTAAGCCATAACCATCTAAATAACGACTTGGAACATGATAAGAAACAGGATAGTTAAGATAGCTAAACATTTTGACTAAGATGGAGATGGACATAATGCCATCGCAGTCATAGTCGCCATAGATAAAAATCTTTTTATTTTGTGCGATAGCGTTTTTCACCACTTCCACACATTTATCAATATCTTTAAAAGTATGACCCATAGCAAAATTATCTTCATCGACAGGAGCGATAAGCTTTTGATATTCGTTTTCGTCAATTTGATAATATTCTAAGAGTCGTTTAAATAATTGTTCCATAATTAAATTTTATAAAATAAAGGCCGCTTTTTAAAGCAGCCTTATAAATTAATCGTTAATGCCAATAAAGATTGCTTCTTCAGGTTCAGCAGATTTGTTAACGCGGACTGGACGCACTTTCTTCTTTTTGGCTTTTGGTTTGATGATTCTCACGCCAGAGAATAACTTGTAGAAGACTTGGGCAAGTGGGCCGAAGCACACAAGCACAACAGCGGTAGAAATGATCACACCTAAGAAGATGGCTAAGAAGATCCAACTAATTGGAGTGGCCATAAAGCCGAAGAAGTTAACTCCGAGGTATAAAGCGATAACGAAGACCACGGTAATTGGGGTGGACGCTAAGGCTGTAGCTTTAACCATGAGTGCTTTTCTATTTTCAATAGAATTATCTTTAGAACGGTCATCGAGAACGAGCTCTCTTTCTCTATTCATTAAGATTATAGCAATTGTTAAGGTGAAGACAGCAACAAATGGTACTGCTAATGAAGCGTAAGAAGTCGCTTGAATGAAGTGGAGCATGGATAATAAACCAGCTGCAATACCAGTTGCACCAGCGGCAACGAGTAAGTTAGCTAAGCCACGGCTTAATCTATATCTGAGTAAGAGATAGAAAGCAGCAATGGCGATGCCAACACCAGTAGCTAAGGCAATTGGACCAAAGGCTGGTTGATCAGCACTAACTCTCACACTATTCTTTAAAGAAACTTCAACGTTATTTGGTAAAGTGATGCTTGCATCAGATAAACCTTCCTCAGAGAAGAATCTAGCGACTGTCATCTTACCACCATCGTATGTCATTTCTTCTTCACCAGTTAAGGCTCTATCGAATGTTAAACGATAGTAAGCATAATAAGCAGTAACATTACCAGATTTGGTATTATCAATCTTTGTGACATAGTCAAATGTTTCAACTTCGACGATATCTTTGAATTGTTTATCACCAAGGTAAGCATTGTTTAAGATATCATCAACCTTATCTTTAACTTGGCCAGTTAAGGCTGTGTTATTAGCGGTTTCTGACTTGTATTCAACGTAGACTTGGCTGTTGCTATATGGGGTTGTGGTATTATAAACCGCACCTTTGTCTTTGACACCGAAGACCACTAATGTGGCAATACTAGCAACGAGTAAGGCAAGAGCACCAATAGCCACAGGTTTTCTGTGCTTGGTGAAGTCTTTATTTGCATTCGCGCCTTCGTATTTTGGTTTGCTTTCATCTAAGCCATCAGCGACTTGATCAGCGGCAACATCGAATAAATCATAGCGGCCAGCTAAACCTTGTTCATTGGTCACGAGCCATTCTAAGCCACGTAAACCAAGGAGGTTTAATAATAAGGAAACGATACCACCTAAGATAGTGACAACAGCGAATGATTTCATAATGACACCGCCGAGAATGTAGCAAGCGACACCGATAGCGACTAACACAACGTGTAAGTCAACTGTTGGTAATAAAGCTTTCTTAGCGGCTTCTGCATTAGCTTTCTTAAGAGTTCTACCACGGTAGCATTCTTCTTTTAACTTTGTTAAATAGACGACACCAGAAGCAACACTCACGAAGGCTAAGGAGATTAATCCAATAACACCAGCGATATTAAATTCGGCGCCTAACAAGACGACAAATAATAAGCCTAAGAATGTAGAGACGATTGATGTAACAGCCACACCACTAGCGCCTAATCTGAAGAAGTAGACGAGTAATAATGTGACGACAGCAAGCGCACATAATGTAGCGATGAAAGTTCTGCTCCAGGCCACGGTTTCGTGAGCATCTAAAGCAATTAAACTTTCGACGAAGGATGGCGCTCTCTCAGAGAATAAGAAGTCAACGTGATATTCCATTTCACCAGCGTTAAGTAAGTTTACATAGTAGCGGGCGTTTTCATAGGCTTCTTTTAAACCTTCAGGAGTAATTTCAGCATCTTCACTACCGGAATTTGGTCGGACATACGCTCTTAATTCATCTTGGTCGTCATCGAGGAATGGATTGGCGGCATCAAATGTCATTAAGACCTTGCTAGCGATTGTTTCATCGTATGTTTCAGCCCCTTGTTTGATTTTATCGTATGAATAATAGTCAACGACATAGTCGTACCAGAGGTATAAGTAAGCATGTGTTTTCTTTTCTTGCTCTTCTTCACCCTCTTGTTGTTCTTGTTGTTCTTCTACTTCGCCTTCATTGTTATCGCTCATTTCCTTGGCTTCGGTATAAACGGCTTGGAATAATTCATTATCTTTCTTAATTGGGATAATGATTGATGGATAACCATCGGTGGTTTCTAAGGAAGCTTTCTTGTTTGGATCGAGGAATTCAGTGGCCAAAGCGTAAGTTTCTTTAGAGTTAGAAATCGCTAATGTAGCGTTGAATGAAAGATAGTTTTTAATGATTTCGTATTGTTGTTCAGTATCTTGAACAAAACTAACTTTGATGGTATCGACATCTTGTGTCTCAACTTTATAACGGGAGATATTAGCAGCGGCTAATCTCTTTTCCATGATTTTTGCGGTATCTTCAACAGCTTTTGTATCGGCAAAGACGTAATCTTTATCTGGATTACCATCCGCGTCTTTAGCTTCAACACGGAAAGTTAATTCACGACCTTTTTCAAATTCGATATTACTGTTTATATTTGTAACTACGGTGGCAAATGTTGCCCCAACCATCAATAGCGAAGTAGCCGCTATGATAATATGTGACCATAATCTACGCATATTTATTCCTCCTAATACGTGTGTATGCATTCGCTCGCAAAGCGACGTCATTGTCTAATATACCCTAATTACATAAGTAATTCAACATTTTTATACGATAAAATCAAAAATAAAAGAACAAGATTAATCTTGTTCAATTAAATGAGTTCTAAAAAGTAAAATTATTAGAATAATTTTGTTTGGTAACTGATTTGTAGATGCTTATATGCCTTATCAGTAGCGACACGTCCTCTAGCGGTTCTATCAATCATTCCAATTTGCAACAAGTAAGGCTCATAAACGTCTTCTAAGTTATCAATTTCTTCACCAATTGCACTCGCTAAAGTGTCTAAACCAACTGGTCCACCTTTGAATCTTTCAATGATAGTTTTTAAGTATTTAATATCGACATCATCGAGACCTAATTCGTCAACTTTTAAAGCCTTTAATGCTTGTAAAGCATCATTGATAGTAATGTGGTCTTGACCAGCATAGTTAGCAAAGTCTCTCACTCTTCTAAATAATCTATTAGCAATACGTGGAGTACCACGTGAACGTTTAGCAATTTCTAAAGCGGCAGCATCTTCAATTGTGGTATTGAACACTTTTGCCGTTCTTTTGACGATCTTGACACATTCATCAATATCGTAGAAATTAAGCTTTTCAGAGATGCCAAATCTACTCCTTAGTGGCGCGCTTAAATTGCCCGCTCGGGTGGTCGCACCAATGAGGGTAAAAGGTGGTAAATCAATGGTTAAAGTTCTCGCGCTTGTATCGCGGTTAATCACGACCGAAAACTTAAAGTCTTCCATGGCATTATAGAGTGTTTCTTCCACAATACGTGGAAGTCTATGAATTTCATCGATGAAAAGGATGTCTCCACCATCTTTATTTAAGTTGCTTAAAATAGCGCCTAAGTCGCCTGGCTTTTCAAGAGCGGGACCATTCACAAAATGAATATTAGCATGCATCTCATTAGCCACGACATAAGCAAGTGTTGTTTTACCTAAACCTGGAGGGCCATAAAAAAGAATATGGTCTAATGGTTCGTCTCTATGAAGAGCGGCACCAATAAAAACCTTAAGATTAGCTTTTAAATCTTTTTGACCAACATATTCGTCAAGAGTTTGTGGTCTCAAAGAGAGCTCTTCTTGTGATTCGTTATTATTCTTTTTTGCATCAAGTAATCTGGACATATTATTTCTTTAACTTAGCTAAAGCTAGACGGAGTATTTCTTCAGGAGCGGCATCTTTTTCATTGATGGTCGCTAAAACACGGTCAATAGCAGCGCCTTTAAAGCCTAATTCTTTTAAAGCCTCATACACTTCATCGTAAACTGTTGGATCACCTTTAGTGCCAGTAAGTTCACCTTTAAGGTCGAGGATGATTTGGCTAGCGGCTTTTGCGCCGATGCCTGGTAATTTCTTTAAATAGGCAACGTTATTAGAAGCAATAGCGTTTTTCACACCATCGACTGTTGTCGCGCTTAACGCACCGATGACAGTTTTTGGACCTAAGCCTTTAACTTTGATTAGGGCTAAGAAAACTTTCTTTTCATCTAAAGATGAGAAGCCAACAAGATATTGTTCATCTTCTCTGACAACGTTATAGGTGTATAAAAACACCTCCTGACCGACTTCGTAGTCACTAATATGACTGACTAAAACTTGGTAACCAACGTCATG
>JBGUGI010000165.1:0-3050 GCA_045111495.1 Bacilli bacterium
GCCCTTATATTTGCGAAGAGATTTACGATATGGTGAGAAGACGTCGAAAGAAGCATCATCTGGCTTATTTTTCAATATGTCTTCGATGGCTTTCTGTTCTTTTCCGGTTTTGACTTGAATAACGTAATACATACATAATCTCCCGTTTTTATTGCATGCTGGTTCATTAGATATAGTCCAATAAATATACCTAGATAAGATGATGACATCTATACCCTATTGAGGTGCCACAGGCTTCGACCTAGTGATATAGAATAAGAAGGAGTTTTGTAAGAGTTAACTATCTTACATAGTTGAATAAGTCAGGGTTTTTAATTTTCTTAAATGACTTATCCAGTGTGGATGGTCTGAAACTATGTGTATCACTTGCTACATAGTCTACAAGATTGTGCTTAAGTAGTTTCCTAGTTAATCTCTTTTCTTTCCAAGTAGTCATACCTAGATAAGAATTGGAATTAATTTGGATTAAGGCACCTTCTTGTCGGAGCGCCACCACTTTGTCATATGTCATCCATTCATAACGTTCGACATGGGCTATAATCACTTGATAGCCATTAATGGAGAAGTTATAGATGACATCTAGGACATCTTCTGGTTCTCTTGTGAAGGAGAACTCAAGGAGAATCCTATTAGTGTTATTTAAAGTCAATAATTTGCCTTCTTTTAACATCTTGATTTGATCTTCACGATGTGTGTAGCAAATCTCTTGGCCTAAATATAGTTTTACGGGTAGATTTTCTTTTTCTACCGCTTCTTTAAGAAGATCGAATTGTTTAGTTATTTCTTCCACACTTTTTTCATATCGATGATAGATATGATGTGGAGTGCAGATGATGGTATCCACTCCAATATCTATTTCATGTTTAATCATGGCTAGTGACTCTTCAATGGAGTGACTACCATCATCGACACAGGGAATAACATGGGTATGGATATCAATCATATTTATAACTAGTTATCTTTTTCTTCTTCAGCTTCTTCTGGAGCTTTGCTACCATCAGGAGCGTTATCTTTACCATAATAATTTTGGTAATAGTATTTGTATTTATTGCTGTAATAGTAATTACCACGTTTGGCAGAGATATTAGCGAAGACAACACCTAAGATGTTAACTCCGTTATCTCTAAGAATCTTGACTGATTCTCTGGCAGCGGCTTTTTCGGTCTTAGCTTGACTAACAACGAATAAGCAGCCATCACATAATTTAGAGATGATTGCAGCATCACTAACGGCTAAGATAGGTGGACAGTCAACAATGATGTATTCATATTCTTTTCTAAGTTCTTCGAATAGCTTAGCCATGCCTTCACTACCTAATAAAGCAGTTGGAAATGGAGCTTTGCTACCTCTATTTAAGCAGTCGATACCATTTTCACCATGGATAATGGCGTCTTCTAACTTAATGTGTTCCGCAAGAACATCAGTAATACCATCTTTATTTTCTCTTCTAAATGAACGGTGAAGTTTTGGTCTTCTGAAGTCTAAGTCCACCACGAGGACTTTCTTACCATCTTCGGCATATGTTGCAGCGATATTCAAAACAGTAATTGATTTACCTTCGCCTTGCATAGAGGAACAGACTTGGATAACTTGCAAACGTTTATCAACATTAGCAAATTCTAAAGAAGTTTTAATTCTTCTATAAGATTCAGCGGCAATGGATAATGGTTCTTCCACAGTAATGATTCTATAGTGTGGATTATCGGTTACTGTGTGTTTAACTTTTGCTTTATAGGCCATAATTACTTACCACCTTTCTTTTCATCGTCGAAATGATAGTCTGGGATGCCAGCGAGTACTGGGACACCAAGCATTCTTTCGACTTCTTCGCTTGATTTGAATTTATTATCGAGTAATTCTCTTAAAACAACATATAAGAAGGCAGCAACAACACCAGCGGCTAAACCGATCGCGGTATTTCTTAAGGTATTGCTAACTTGTTTACCTTTTTTAGCTTCACTAACTGGTGTTAAGTTACCATTTAAGAATTTATATTTTGGTTCTGGATTACCTTCACTATCTAAAATCACATTACCTTGTTCATCTAATTTTGGTGAATCAGCGACTTCACTAGCGGTATCAATGACGGTTTGTAAGATTGTTCTAGCGTCATCTGCATCACTAGCGGTATAGGACACTGTTAAGATAAGTGAATTAGCGCTCACTGAAAGATTGCTCTTCAAGTTACCAGCGGTATATTCAATTGGTTTCTTTAAAAGATTCTTGTTTTCGTTTAACTTATCCGCAGCTTTACTTAAGACAGCTTCTTCTTTAATAAAAGCAACATAAGTATTGGTAATGTAGTTGGAAAAGCTATATTCGGTTGTAATAGCGGTATCCTTACCACTGTCATAGGAAACTAACATTGTACCAGTACTGCGGTATACAGGTTTGACTCTTTGTTCGACTTTGGTCCAAGTGAAGCCGGCAGCGGTACCTAAAAAGATAAATACGACGATAGCAATCCAGTGCTTACGGATGATAAATAGAATATCTTTAAACGTTAAGCCCCTACCTTCTTCGACGACTTGTTTTTCTTCGTCCATAAACTTAACCCCCTCAAGTTGTTTTTTGGATAAAATACTATTTTATATCTTGCGCTTATCTTTCAATTAGCGCAACTGAAAGATAAGTACATTATAAATGTAGTTTCTACATTCTAGACATCAGTCAGTGTCAATTTTATTGAAATAAAAAACATCACTTAAACAAGCGATGAACGCGTAGTTGCTACAATGTTTAACGATGTTATTCATAATATTCAACAATCAATTGATCAAAATATTTACGATGTCGGGTAACAAATATTTTATCTTTCTTGCCCTTATTATACATAATAACGCTATGGTGAGGAAGAGTTTTGTTACACAAGCATAGTTTTGGAAAATAAAAGATCTGGAGATTTATTCTTCTCCAGGATACTTTTTTGTGTCGTTAACTTCCCAATCTTTTAAAGCTTCAAGAATCTCTTCTAACTTCTTAGTGAAGAGAGCTTTTTCTTCTTCAAACACTTTCTGTTCTTCAATAGAAACACTATCTAATTGAACGTT